>JAFYZV010000095.1 GCA_017548525.1 Prevotella sp. | reverse complement strand
GACATCATGCTGGCGATGAACGTTTCCACGAGTATGCTTGCCGAGGACCTGAGCCCCAATCGCATGGAGGCTGCCAAGAATGTGGCGGGAGAGTTTATTTCCGACCGCCCCAATGATAATATTGGACTGACCATATTCGCAGGTGAGGCATTCACGCAATGCCCCATGACAACCGACCACCTCAGTCTTTTGAACCTCTTGCAGGGGGTGCGGACAGACATCGCTGCCAGAGGGTTGATTTCCGATGGTACCGCTGTGGGCATGGGACTTGCCAATGCCGTGTCGCGACTAAAGGAGTCGAAGGCGAAGAGCAAGGTGGTTATCCTACTTACTGACGGTTCCAACAACATGGGAGACATCTCTCCGATGACCGCCGCTCAGATTGCCAAGAGTCTTGGCATCCGTGTCTATACCATCGGTGTGGGCACTAACAAGGTTGCCCCTTATCCCATGATGGTTGGTGGCAATGTACAATATGTCAATATCCCCGTGGAGATAGATACGAAAACGTTGAGCGACATCGCCGCCACGACAGATGGCAATTTCTATCGTGCTACCAATAACCGTGAGTTGAAACAGATTTATAAGGACATCGACCAGTTGGAAAAAACGAAGATGAGCGTCAAGACCTTCTCCAAGCGATATGAGGCATACCAACCCTTTGCCCTTGCGGCGATGTTGTGCCTGTTGCTTGAGATTCTTTTGCGCACCACCGTCTTGCGGCGTATTCCCTGATGGAACAAAATAAATTAGGAAGACATGTTTAGATTTGAAGATCCATTATATCTCTATCTGCTTCTCATCATCCCCTTCTTGGCGCTGGTGAGGTACGTGGGATGGAGACAACGCAGGAAGAAAATCCGCAAGTTCGGCGACCCCGAACTGCTCAAGGAGCTGATGCCCGATGTGTCGGCATATCGTCCCACGGTGAAATTCTGGCTCTTGATGGCAGCCTTGGCTTTGTTGATAGTCATGCTTGCCCGTCCGCAGATGGGTACCAAGATCTCACATGAGAAACGAAATGGCATCGAGACCATCATTTGCATGGACATCAGCAACTCCATGATGGCAGAGGATGTCGTGCCATCGAGGTTAGCAAAGAGCAAGATGCTTGTTGAGAACTTGGTGGATCATTTCACCAATGACAAGATTGGACTGGTGGTGTTTGCGGGCGATGCGTTCACACAACTACCCATCACGAGTGATTATGTGTCAGCCAAGATGTTCTTGCAGAATATAGACCCGTCGCTCATTGCCACTCAGGGTACGGACATAGCACAAGCTATTCGTTTGGCGATGAACAGCTTTACGCAACAGGAGAAGATTGGCAAGGCGATTATTCTCATCACAGACGGCGAGGATCATGAGGGAGGAGCTACCGATGCGGCGCAAGCCGCCAAGAAGAAAGGTATCAATGTTTTCATCCTTGGTGTGGGAGATACCAAGGGATCGCCCATACCCACGGGTGATGGAGGATATTTGAAGGACAATATGGGACAGGTGGTGATGACTGCCCTCAATGAGCAGATGTGCCAGGAGGTGGCACAGGCGGGTAGTGGCAAGTATATCCATGTGGATAATACCAGCGATGCA
Organism: Prevotella sp.; assembly: GCA_017548525.1. Taxonomy (GTDB): domain Bacteria; phylum Bacteroidota; class Bacteroidia; order Bacteroidales; family Bacteroidaceae; genus Prevotella. Next base: position 11,477 of record JAFYZV010000095.1, on the reverse strand, counting down.
CAGGAAAAACTCAATGATGAACTCACAAAGTTGCAGAAAGGCGAGACAGAGAGTGTCATCTACAGTGAGTATGATGAGCAGTTCCAAGCGTTTGGCATCATCGTGCTGTTACTCCTTATCATTGAGGTTTGTATCATGGAAAGTAAGAATCCCTTGCTCAAGGACGTGCGGTTGTTCAAGAGAGGAAAGGCGAACACAGCTGCCAAGGGTGTTGTCTTGTTGATATTGTTTACCCTCGGTACGTCAGCTTTTGCGCAGGATCGTCAATCCATCCGCCAAGGTAACAAACTCTATCGGCATGAGAAGTTTGATAAGGCTGAGGTGGAATATCGCAAGGCATTGGAGAAAAATCCCCGCAATTCGCAAGCCATGTACAACTTGGGATGCGCCTTGATGCAGCAACAGAAAGACTCCGCTGCTATTGTTCAGTTTGAACAAGCTGGGAAATTGGAGACCAGTCCGATACGCAAGGCGATGTCCTATCATAACATGGGTGTCATCTGCCAGAAGCACCAGATGTATGGCGAGGCTATCCAGGCATATCAGGAGAGCCTCCGAAACAATCCCAATGATAACGAGACACGTTATAATCTCGCCCTGTGTAAGCGTCAACAAAAGAAACAACAGCAGAACCCGAATAACCAGAACCAAAACCAGGACAAGAAGGACAACAAGCAAGACCAAGATAAGCAGTCGCAAGACAAACAAAATAACAAAGACCAGCAAGACCAGCAGAAGCAACAGCCCAAAGACCAGATGAGTAAAGAGAACGCGGAGCAGTTGTTGAACGCTGCCATGCAAGAGGAGAAAGCGACCCAGCAGCGCATGAAGAAAGAGATGCAAGCCCCTCGTCGCCGCCAATTGCAGAAGAACTGGTAACATCAAATGAATGAATTGAGCATGAGGAATATCTACCAGATTATTTGGCTTTTCGCCGTATGTGTTGTATATCATCATCCCTTGATGGCGCAGAACATCTCCGTCTCGGCTCCTTCCCATGTCTCTGTGGGTGAGAATTTCCGTGTTTCCTATACCATCAACACGCAAGACGTGCAGGACTTCAAGTCTGGAATCCGCGATTTCGATGGCTTGGAGGTGATTGCTGGACCATATACCTCATCGCAGTCCAGCATCCAGATGGTGAATGGACATACTACTGCCTCCTCGTCGATTACCTATACGTACACGCTCTTTGCCGAGAAAAACGGCACCTATACCATCCCCGCAGCCCATGCCAAGGCGGGCGGGAAGGATATATCTTCACAACCCGTGAGGATAACCGTCTCTGGCACGGCGCAAAGGAATAGTAATGGTACGCCCAAGAACCATGATGACCAAGACACAGAGCCGCAGTTGCGGGCGGCAGGGTCGAAAATTTCTGGCAGCGACTTGTTCATCAAGGTAAGTGCGAACAAGCGAAAGGTACACGAACAGGAGCCTGTCCTGCTCACTTATAAGGTGTTTACCCTTGTGGAACTGACGCAATTGGAAGGAAAAATGCCCGATTTGACAGGCTTCCACACGCAAGAAGTGCAGTTGCCACAGCAAAAGAGTTTCCATATAGAGAAGGTAAATGGAAGGAATTACAAATGTGTCACGTGGAGCCAATACGTCATGTACCCACAGATGACGGGTAAGTTGGAGATTCCAAGCATCACGTTTAAAGGCATCGTTGTACAACAAAACCGTTCGATAGACCCATGGGAAGCATTCTTCAATGGTGGGTCAGGCATCGTGGAGGTGCAACGCGACATAGTTGCCCCAGGCCTTACCATCGACGTGGAGCCGCTTCCCACTCGCCCTGCCAATTTCTCTGGTGGCGTAGGGCGTTTCAATATCTCCGCTCAATTAGACCACAATGAAGTGAAAGCGGGTGAGCCGATTACGCTACGTGTGGTGGTGGGCGGTGTCGGAAACCTCAAACTCCTCAAACAACCCATTGTCGAGTTCCCCAAGGATTTTGACAAATACGACGCGAAAGTGGTGGATAAGACCAAGCTGACATCCAATGGTGTGGAAGGAAACATGATTTACGACTTCCTTGCCGTGCCTCGGAACCAAGGCAAGTATACTATTCCATCCGTCGAACTTGTCTATTATGACACGGGAAGCAACTCTTACAAGACTGTAAAGACCCAACCGTTCGATATTACCGTAGGGAAAGGCTCGGGCAAGGGCACAACCATTGCCGATTATTCGTCGGAGAAAGAGAAAGACATCCATCCCTTGAAACTCGGCAAGGCGAAAAACCATGACATCGACCAATTCTTCTTTGGTAGCCGTTCTTATTGGATTAGTCTCTTATTGCCGTTAATTGCGTTCATTACCTTGTTGGTGGTGTTCCGAAAACGTGCTATCGATAATGCCGACTTGGTGAAGATGCGTGGTAAGAAAGCCAATAAAGTTGCCACCAAACGACTGCGCAAGGCCAACCAACTGATGCTCCAAGGCAAGCAAGGGGAGTTCTACGATGAGGTGCTTCGTGCCTTGTGGGGTTATGTGGGCGACAAGATGAACATCCCCGTGGAGCAGTTGTCGCGTGAGAACATTGCCGACAACCTCCGCCGATATGATGTGGATGACGAAACTATCAATAAGTTCATCTCTGCTTTGGATGAATGTGAGTTTGAGCGTTATGCCCCTGGCGACCCCGCTGGCAACATGGGCAAGACATTTGAGTCGGCGATGACCGCCATCATGAATATTGAGGATGCCATGAAAAGAAACAAACGAACAGCCAAGAAAAAGGTACAACCATCAGCTGTCAGTATGATACTTCCCTTGTTGATGCTACTTCCTTTGTCGGCTCATGCCATCACTAAGCAGAATGCCGATGATGAATACAAGAAAGGAAACTACCAACAAGCCATCAAGGACTATGAGGAATTGTTGCACGAAGGTGTGTCTGCCGACTTGTATTACAACCTTGGCAATTCCTATTTCCGTACCGACAACATCACCAAAGCTATATTGGCTTACGAGCGGGCGCACCTCTTGCAACCAGGAGACGATGACATCAATTATAACTTGCAGTTTGCCCGCAGCCGCACCATTGACAAAATCACCCCTGAAAGCGAGATGTTCTTTGTCACTTGGTATCGCTCTTTTGTGAACTTGACCAGTGTTGACGGGTGGGCGCGAACTGCCATCTTCTCGATAGTTATGGCGTTGGTGTTGATGTTGCTATACCTTTTCTCGCCGAACATCCTTGTCCGCAAGGTGGGATTCTTTGGTGCAATCGTGTTCTTTGTGCTATTTATCATGAGCAATCTCTATGCTTATCAACAGAAACAGTTGCTTATGAACCGGACGGGAGCCATCGTTATCGCTCCCACTGTGACCGTCAAGAAGACTCCCTCTGTGCAGGGAAGTGATGCCTTTGTCATCCATGAGGGTACCCGTGTGGATATATCCGACAAGTCCATTAAGGGTTGGCGTGGCATCAACTTGGCTGATGGTCGTGAGGGATGGGTGAAAGTTGAGCAAATCGAGGAGATATAGGCATCCCTCGATAGGATTGATGAGATTTGAGAAGGAATAAGTGGGAACCAAAACATAAATGACAATTGGATTTACAGAGGCTTATTGACATAGATCGTTCATTATTGCTGTCATTCAATGGGAGTGATTCCATGTTCTTGGATGGGTTGGCATACGTCCTGACGGCGGGGTTGACGTGGTTGCCCTTGTATCTTGCCCTTTTCTATTTGGTGGTGAAAAACAACGAGACGATGGCACAGATTGGACTCATCGTGGGGTGTACCATCCTTTGCCTTTTCCTTGCCGATGGCGTTTCCGAATACATCGTCAAACCGTGGGTGGCACGTCCGCGACCAAGCAACGACCCTATCATCAAGTATTCCGTGCAAATTGTCAACAATATCCGTGGCATGGACTATAGCTTCTTCTCTGCTCACGCCGCCAATACCATGTCGATAGCGACGTTTTTCTGTCTTCTTGTGAGGAGTAAACTGTTGAGTTTTTTCTTGATTCTTTGGTCGTTGGTGAATTGTTGGACCCGCATGTACCTTGGTCTTCATTATCCCGGCGACATCCTTGTAGGCATCGTATGGGGAGTGATTGTCGGTTGCATGGTTTATCTGTTGTTCCGCAAAGTTTATTCCATGTTGCGTCCCAAGCTCAATTATGTTTCCACGCAGTACACATCGACAGGTTATGCCCTCTCTGACGTGCATGTGGTCATCGTCATGCTAATGCTGGCTTTTTGCTATGCTGTCATACGGGGCGTAACGGTAATACAGTAATCTATGGACACGAAACATATACGTATCGACGACTATACCTATTCCTTGCCCGATGAGCGGATAGCCAAGTTCCCTCTCGCCGAGCGTGATAGTTCCAAGTTGTTGTTGTATCGTCATGGCGAAGTGAGCGAGGATGTTTTTCACAACCTCCCCAATTATCTTCCGCAAGGCGCATTGATGGTGTTTAACAACACGAAGGTCATCCAGGCGCGAATCCACTTCCGCAAGGAGACGGGAGCCTTAATAGAGGTGTTCTTGTTAGAACCTGCTGTTCCCGCCGACTATGAGCAGATGTTTACCACGACAAGCCAATGCGCATGGAATTGTCTTGTGGGAAACTCGAAGAAATGGAAAGATGGCGATTTGCACCGCGAGTTGGAAGTGAAAGGTGAGCGTCTGACATTCTCTGCCCATAGGTTAGAGGCTATTGGCGCAGGCTCTAAGGTGGAGTTTTCATGGGATAGCCCTACTATCACTTTTGCGGAGATTATTGACGTGGTGGGTGAACTGCCCATCCCTCCCTATCTCAACCGTGCCACACAAGCGAGCGATTTGACCACATATCAGACGGTCTATTCCAAGATTAAGGGGAGTGTCGCCGCGCCGACGGCAGGGTTACATTTCACCAAACGGGTATTAGATGCGCTCGATGCCCATGGCATTGATCGCGAGGAACTAACTCTCCATGTTGGGGCAGGAACGTTTAAGCCCGTGAAGAGCGAGGAGATTGCCAACCATGAGATGCACAGCGAGTATATCTGCGTGAAGCGACAAACGATAGAAAAGCTCATCCGTCACGGCGGTGTCGCCATTGCCGTAGGTACTACAAGTGTCCGCACGTTAGAGAGTCTATATTATATAGGTGTCAAGTTACATGAGAATCCCAATCTCACAGAAGAAGAGTTGCACGTCAACCAATGGGAACCTTACGAGAAACATCCGTCGATAGAACCCATGCAAGCCCTTCGGACTATCCTCGATTACCTTGATGCCCACCAATTGCCGTCGCTCCATACCAGTACGCAGATTATCATTGCCCCTGGCTATGACTATAAAATCGTGAAAATGCTCGTTACCAATTTCCACCAACCGCAAAGCACCCTCCTCCTTTTGGTCAGTGCTTTCGTCCATGGCGACTGGCGGAAGATTTACGACTATGCCCTGGCCCATGGTTTTCGTTTCTTGAGCTACGGCGATAGTTCTTTATTAATCCCATAGTATAAATTTTTAGCAAATGAAAATAGGAGATCAAGTAAGGTTTATCAGCGAAGTGGGGGGCGGTGTCGTCTCTGGTTTCCAAGGGAAAAACATTGTCTTGGTGCAAGACGAGGATGGCTTCGACATCCCCATGCCTATCAATGATGTTGTGGTAATAGGTGAGGAAGACTATTCCAAGGCTCATCTCCCCACAGCCAAACCCGTGGCAAATACATCTTCGCCGAAGAAGGCAAAGGAGGACGATGACGACGAAGTGGACTATTCCAAGGTCACTTTCCGCGCCCCAGTGGAGGAGCGCAAGGGCGGCAATGCCCTCTCTGCCTATCTCGCCTTTGTACCCATCGACATCAAGGAGATTACCCACACCCGTTTTGAGTGCTTTTTTGTCAACGACAGCAACTATTATATCCAATACACCTACCTCGCAGCCGAGGGCAATAGCTGGGTGTTGCGGTCGCGGGGAGAAGTGGAACCCAACACCAAGGAGTTCATCGAGGAGTTTGGTAGGGAAGACTTGAACGACCTCGGACACATTGCCATACAGATGTTGGCATATAAGCGTGACAAGCCTTTCATCCTCAAACCAACCATCGAAGTACAGTTTCGCATCGACCCTGTGAAGTTCTACAAGCTACATACGTTTCAGGAAAACGACTTCTTCGAGCAGCCCGCCTTGTTGTACACTATCGTCGAGAACGACCAAGTGACACGACCGTTGGTCATCGATGCCCAACAACTCAAGGCAGAGATGTACCACACCGAGGAAAAAGCCGACAAGACGAGGGTTGCTACCCACCGCAATGACGGTTATGTCCGCCGTTATGACGACGGCAAGCAAAAGGGAAATCCCTTCATCACCAAGCGCAAGGGCGATGAGGATGTCATCATCGTGGATCTCCATGTTGATGCCTTGTTAGACAACACGGCGGGCATGTCGGCTGGCGACATCCTGAATTATCAGGTGGAAGTGTTCCGCAAGACATTGCGCGAACATGCCTCCAAGAAGGGTCAGCGCATCATTTTCATCCATGGTAAGGGCGAGGGCATTCTGCGCCGCGCCCTCATCACCGACCTTTCTTATCGTTTCAAGAATTATACATACCAAGATGCCTCGTTCCAGGAATATGGGTATGGGGCGACACAAGTAACCATCAAGTGACATGAAAAACGGATTTATCAAAGTGGCTGCCGCTGTCCCCACCGTCAAGGTTGGCGATTGCGACTACAATCTTCAACAGATAGAGTGCCTGATTGCACAGGCAGAGGGTAAGGGTGTGGAAATCATCGTCTTCCCAGAGTTGTCTATCACGGGATATACATGCCAAGACCTCTTTCGGCAGACGCTCCTCCTCGACGAGGCGGAGGCAGGACTGCTGACCCTCTTGGACTTTACCCGACAGTTAGACATCATCTCCATCGTGGGCTTTCCCGTGGTGGTGGGTGACCTATTGCTCAATTGTGCAGCTGTCATTCAGAAAGGGCAATTGTTGGGTGTCGTTCCCAAGACCTACCTCCCCAATTACAGTGAGTTCTATGAGAAGCGGTGGTTCGCCTCCGCCCAAGACCTCAGACCCACGGAGATCCGCTTTGCGGGCAACCATATCATGGTATCGCCCCACCCACAGTTGTTCCGCACCTGCGATGGAGCTATCTTCGGTGTGGAGATATGCGAGGATGTATGGGCTCCCGTGCCACCAAGCAACACCCTCGCTTTGGCGGGTGCCGACATCATTTTCAACCTTTCCGCCAGCGACGAGTTGATAGGCAAGCACGAATACCTCAAGTCTCTCCTTGCCCAGCAGAGTGCACGCACCATCACGGCGTATGTGTATAGCGGTTGCGGATTTGGCGAGAGTACACAGGATGTGGTCTATGGCGGCAATGCCATGATTTATGAAAATGGCAAGCTCTTGGCGGAAGGCGAGCGGTTTACCATGGAAAACCAGATGCAGATGATGCAGGTTGACGTGGAGCGTTTGCGTTCGGAGCGTCGCACCAATTCCACTTACGTCAACGCACAGCGCAACTTGAAATTTGATATGTTGGACATGCAGGTCTCCGTGAATATCACAGAATGCCGTTCCATTACGCCTCGCGACTTCGTGTTAGAGCGTGAGGTAGACCCGCTGCCGTTCATTCCCAAGTCTGAAGACATGGTTCGCAGTTGCGAGGAAATATTCAACATCCAGGTGATGGGTCTTGCCAAGCGCATGGTACACACCAATAGCAAGCGGGTCATCATTGGTATTAGTGGAGGACTCGATTCCACGCTCGCGCTCTTGGTATGCGTCAAGACTTTCGACAAGCTCGGTCTGCCGCGCAAAGGCATCGTGGGAGTCACCATGCCAGGCTTTGGCACCACCGACCGCACCTATCACAATGCCATCGTGATGATGCGCAACCTCGGCATAGACATGCGTGAAATCAATATCGCCAAGAGCGTGACGCAGCATTTTGAGGACATCGGACACGACATTAATGTGCATGATGTGACGTATGAGAATAGCCAAGCCCGCGAGCGGACACAAATCCTCATGGACCTCAGCAACAGGCTCGGTGGCTTGGTGGTGGGTACTGGCGATCTCTCAGAGCTTGCCTTGGGTTGGGCAACCTATAATGGCGACCACATGTCGATGTACGGTGTCAATGCCAGCGTGCCGAAAACACTCGTCCGCTATTTGGTGAAACACGTGGCGCAAGGCATGGATAAAGAGACGCGCAAGACCCTGCTCGACGTGGTGGACACGCCCATCAGCCCTGAGTTGATTCCTGCCGATGAGCATGGAGAGATACAACAGAAGACGGAAGACCTTGTGGGACCTTACGAGTTGCACGACTTCTTCCTAAACTATTTCCTACGTTTCGGCTTCCGACCCACCAAGATTTTCCTCCTCGCACAGAAAGCCTTTGATGGCAAATACGACGATGAGACCATTGCCAAGTGGCTCAAGACGTTCCTGCGGCGGTTCTTCAGCCAGCAGTTCAAACGCTCCTGCCTCCCCGACGGACCCAAGGTGGGCAGCGTGAGCCTTAGCCCTCGTGGCGACTGGCGTATGCCTTCTGATGCTTCCAGTCATATTTGGCTCAAGGAGATAGAACGCCTCTTCCCCCAAAACAATTTGTAATATCCCCCCTTGAAACAATGTCTATTGGGATAAGCTATTGTAAATTATAGAGGGAAAGGTAAACTTTCAACCTGTTTATTCAGTCTAAATAACAGACTGACAACGAGATGAAGGTCTTTTTTTAACGCGAACGGATTAAACAATAACACGTTTTTATATGAAGAAATCATTGCTTTTTGCAAGGCGTTGTGGCAAAGTCACCTTGTTGATGCTTGCTATGCTCGCCTTGCCTCATTTGGCAATTGCCAAACAGTGGACACTGCAAGAGTGTATTGACTATGCGTTAAGCCACAACATCACCATCCAAAAGAACAGAATCAGCAAATTGAGCGCACAAGAGGACATCCTCCAGAGCAAGGCGGAACTATTACCGTCGCTCAATGCCTCCACTTCGCAGAATGTCACCTACAACCCTTTCCCCGAGTCAGGGCGAGCCACCGTTGCCAACGGATATGTACAGTCGAGCGTTGACAAGGTGTTTTACAATGGCTCTTACGGTGTGAACGGCAACTGGACGGTATGGAATGGCAACAGAAACAAGAATGCCGTCAAGCTCAGTGAATTGGCAGAGCAACAGGCAGAGCTTGACTCCGCCATCACCGCCAACTCCATCCAAGAGCAGATTGCCCAACTCTATGTGCAGATACTCTATTCGGCAGAGGCGATTAAGGTCAACAAGGCAAGTTATGAAACAAGCAAGGCGAATGAGGAACGTGGCAAGGCATTTGTCGACGTGGGCAAGATGAGCAAGTCTGACTTGGCTCAACTTACCACCCAACGTGCGCAAGACGAGTACAACATCGTGGAGGCAGAGAGCAACCTCCGCAACTTCAAGCGGCAGTTGAAGCAGCTCCTGCAAATCACCAACGACGAGGAGTTTGACATTGTCATCCCCGACTATACCGACGAGATGGCACTTCAGATAGTTCCTGCCATGCAAGAGGTCTTCAATGCTGCCCTTGACAACCGTCCAGAGATTAAGAATGCGCGGTTGGGCATCGCCACATCCGATCTCAACATCCAAGTCGCCAAGGCACAGAAGCTGCCCACCGTGGGATTGAATGCCAGTGCCATCACCAACACTTCTTCCATGAGTGAGACGAAATGGGGTTCACAGTTGAAAAACAATTTCAACCTTGGAGCGGGTGTGAGTGTGAGCATTCCTCTTTTCGACAATCGTGCGTCGCGGACTGCCGTCAACAAGGCGATGCTCCAGAAACAGAACTACCAGTTGGAATTGCAAGACCAGCAGACAAGCCTCTATTCCACCATCGAGAACTATTGGCTGCAAGCCGTGACCAACCAAAACAAGTTCAAGGCGGCAAGGGTTGCCACACAGAGCGCGGAGACCAGTTATGAAATGCTCAGTGGGAAGTTTCAGGAGAAGCTCATCAACATCGTGGAACTCATGCAGGGACGCGACGCTGTCATTCAGGCGCAGCAGAATGAATTGCAGAGCAAATACCTCACCATCCTCAACCTCAACCTACTTAACTTCTACAAGGACGGACAGTTGCATTAAGAAAAATAATAAACGAGAGAGAGTATATGAAAAAGATCAGTAAAGTATGGGTTATTGTCGGTATCATTGCCGCCCTTGCCGTTTTGGCTTGGTTATTCTCTGGTAAGAAGAAAAAGGAGGAGGTAACGTTTGTCACAGAAAAGGTCGCACCAGCCAACATCCAAAACAGCATCACGGCGACGGGTACCATCGAGCCAGTGACATCGGTCACCGTGGGTACACAGGTGTCGGGTATCGTCAGCAAATTGTATGTGGACTACAACTCCGTGGTCAAGAAAGGACAGGTGATTGCCGAACTCGACAAGACCAATCTTATCAGTGAATTGAACACAACCAAGGCAAACCTCAACAGCGTACAGAGCAGTCTCGATTACCAAAAGGCTAATTTCAATCGCTATCAGACACTCTACAACAAGGGACTTGTGAGTGCCGACGAGTACGAGAACGCACGTCTCAGCTACCAACAGGCAGCCCAGCAGGTGGCGCAGGCGAAAGAGAGCGTGAGGAAGGCACAGACCAACCTCGGCTACGCTACCATCACCTCGCCCATCGACGGCGTGGTGCTGTCGAAATCGGTGGAGGAGGGGCAGACCGTTGCCGCCAGCTTCAGCACCCCTGAGCTCTTCACCATCGCCCAAGACCTCACCAACATGCGTGTGATTGCCGACGTGGATGAGGCAGACATCGGCGACGTGAAGGTGGGCGAGCGCGTCACGTTTACCGTCGATGCCTATCCTGACGACGTTTTCAACGGCTCTGTCAAGCAGGTAAGGCAAGAGGCGACCACCACGAATAATGTGGTGACCTACGAGGTGGTTATCAGCGCACCCAACGGAGACCTCAAGTTGAAGCCTGGCTTGACCGCCAATGTCACCATCTTCACGCAGGAGCGTCAGGGTGTGTTGTGCGTTCCGAGCAAGGCGTTGCGCTATACGCCGACCAAGGAAACGGTGGGTAAGCGCAAGATTGTCGATACCAACGGCAAGAATAAGGTGTGGGTATTGAACGGCAATGACATCGTGGCGCGTAGCGTCAACATCGGCATGACCGACGGAACACACACCGAAATCCTCAGTGGCATCACCCAAGGCGTGGAAGTCATTACGGGCGTGAGCGTCATTGGTGGCGAGGAACCCATGGAAATGACACGAGAAAGCAGTCCCTTCACCCCAGGTCCTCCGGGTAGGAACAAGAAGAAATAATGATTGAAGGGATTGGGTATATTCTTTTTTATCAAATGAGGAGTTCAGGCGGGGACCGGATCCCCTCCGTGAGAGAGTATGGTGCCGACATCGGTGTTAATCCGAACACGATGATGCGCTCCTACGAGAAGCTCACCGCCGACGG
>JAFYZV010000094.1 GCA_017548525.1 Prevotella sp. | reverse complement strand
AGAGTCCGATATTACCCGACACGTACCCAGCATCCATACAGGCAAACGACTCCACGAGCTGACGCTGTGAGGCGAGACCTTCAGGATAGCGCGAGAGGTCTGCCACCATCACAAGGAAGACGGGAGCCTGCATCGGTTGTCTACCACATACTGCTGGGCGAAGGTCTTCTGTGGTGATACGGGTCAGTTGGTTCTGCTTGGCATCATAGAGGTAGGCACCGCTCGCCATGCAAACATAGATGTCGATATCCTGTGAATTGACGGCAGAGGGCGCAGTACGCTTACCATCTTCACGGTTGATGCCATTGGCTGCCCAGAGGAGCGTTGACAATTCTTCTAACGAGAGCTGCTTATCGGAAAACTCCCTCTCCGACTTACGGTCATTGAGAGCCTGCATCAGCGACACGTCAAGTGTCTTGTCTGGCTCCGTGAGTTGAATGATGCTATCGGCGGAAATCTCCGTCCTTACCTTCCCTGCCGAACCTTCGGGTTGGTTGTTTGCCGCATTAACGCAGCCCGTCATAGCCACGGCACAGAGTCCGCCGGCTGTCATGTTGATAATGGTTTTTCTCATAATCCTTATTCGTTTATATTGTTCTTTGTATGCCATACCGTTATTTCTTCAAGTCAGTCGGCAGAATAATCTGCCACCATCTTGCGATACATGCCATAAATCCTTGAACGCAAGACATAGCCCATGAGATGGTTGTTGACATCCACCACGGGCAGCACGTTGGCATGTGTCTCCTCAAATATGCGCATGACATCTTCCATCGGGTCGTTGATGCCCAATGTGGCTGACACGGGTGTCATCAACTGGTCTACTTGGAATTTCTGGTAGAGTTCGGTACGGAAGATGATATGTCTCAACTTGGTGATATCTACCTCTCCCAATAGCGTTCCCGCCTCATCCAATACGGGGATGAAATTGGTATGGCTCTGGCTGACGACGTGTACCAACCGCCCCATCTGCATTGTGGGAGCCACCGCCGTATAGTCGTGTTCCACCACACTCTCCAAACTCATTAGCGTCAACACGGAATGGTCTGTATGATGGGTGATGAGTTTCCCTTCCCGTGCCAATCGCATGGCATAGATGCTGTGAGGCTCAAAGATGCTGATGGTAACAACCGAACTCACCGCCACGATAATCAATGGGATGAGGAGCTGGTAACCACCCGTAATCTCGGCAATGAGGAAAATGCCCGTCAATGGGGCGTGCATCACACCTGCCATCACGCCACCCATGCCCAACAGGGTGAAGTTCTTCTCTGGCACGTACACCCCCACTTGGTGGATGTTCCACAAGCGAGAAAAGAGGAATCCAGCAAAGCCGCCGATGAACAACGAGGGTGCAAACGTTCCTCCGCATCCACCACCACCATTGGTGGCAGACGTGGCAAACACCTTGGTCAGCAATACCAACGCCACATAGAGCAGCAATTTGTCGCTGCCGTAAAACATGGAGTTATTGAGAATGACATTCCAATCTGCCTCCGTCTTTCCATTCAAGAGGATGTTTAAGGCAGAATATCCCTCACCATACAACGAGGGGAAGAAGAATATCAATGAACTAAGTATCAAACCGCCCAAGAGCAACTTGCCATAGCGATGGTCGTTCATCTTGGCAAATACCCCTTCGCAAGCATTCATCATGCGGATGAAATACCAACTGACCAGTCCGCAGAAGATTCCTAACAAGATACATGCGGGCACTCGTTCCACACTCCAAGCCTCATCCAAATGGAAGGAAAACAGCGCATCCGTCCCGACGAAGAAATAGGTGAAACAGGTTGCCGTCACGCTTGCCGTCAAGATGGGGAGCAACGATGCCATTGTCAAGTCTACCATCAACACCTCAAACGTGAAGACCAATCCTGCTATCGGTGCTTTGAAGATTCCAGCGATGGCTCCTGCTGCGCCACATCCCACCAAGAGCATCAGCATCTTATTGTCCAACTTAAAGAATTGCCCAAGGTTGGAACCAATGGCAGAACCCGTCAACACAATGGGTGCCTCCGCTCCCACCGACCCACCGAAACCAATGGTAATCGCCGAGGCGATGACTGATGACCAGCAATTGTGGCTTTTCAACTGTGACCGTTTGGTGGAAATGGCATAGAGGATGCGCGTGATGCCATGGGAGATATTATCCCTGACGACATATCTCACAAACAGCGACGTCAGGTAAATACCGACGACGGGAAACACCAAGTAAAGCCAGTTGGCTGAGGCAATGTTGAATCCTGCCGTGAGCAACATTTGTATCTCCCTAATGAGCCAATGCAAGAAAAAGGCGGCAATCGACGCAAAGAGACCGATGAAGAATGCCAACACCAACGTGAACTGCTTATCATTCACGTACTGCCTGACCCATTCCATCACCTTGACGGCTCTCGACGACGACTGCTCTGTTCCTGTTAGCATCCCCTTTTATCCTTGTCTATCCACGGATGATTTGCACCTCGCCGTCCTCGCCAATCTTGATGATTTTGCTCGGATGGTGAGGCTTATGTTCATTTCGCCTCGACCAACATACATAATCCACGCTGGCAAGCATTTCCTCGCTGATGTCTTGGAAGTTTTGCGGTGCCTCCTCACCACTCACATTGGCGCTGGTGCTAACAATGGGTTTTTGGAATCGATAGCACAACTCCTTGGAAAATGCCTCCTTGGTGATTCGCATGGCGATACTCCCATCCTCAGCAACTAAGTTGGGAGCCAAGTTCACGGCATGATCCAGCACCACGGTAAGGGGCTTGTCAGCCAATTCCATCACATCCCATGCCACGTTAGGCACTTTCATCACATACCGTTGCAACCGTGCGTCACTATCGACGAGACAAATCAAAGCCTTGGAGTCGTCACGCTTTTTGATTTCATACACGCGAGCCACCGCCTCGGCATTTGTCGCATCACAACCAATGCCCCAGATGGTGTCGGTGGGATAGAGTATCACCCCACCCTTTCGCATCACCTCCACGGCGTTTTTAATATCTTCTTCTATTCTCATAAGTCACTTTTCAGGATTAAAATTATCTATTGATAATTCCTTTCAATAAATTCAAGTTGATGAGTAAAACCATCTTTTTCCCGACAACCACCTTCCGCAAGTCAGTGGAAGCGGCATCTGTGGATAGTGTATAGACGGAAGAGACACCCTTGCCGTCAATCTGGCGGAATGTTGTCCCATCCGAATAGCGCACCAAGGGCGGTTGTTCGTTGACGGTTGGCACCAACACACAGAAGTCGCCATCCACGCTCTTCACAATGGAATCCATGTCTACCTGGGTGTTCATACCAGCCAACATGGCTTGGAATCCACGGTTCTCACGCATGAGAGGCATCAGGCTGTCACCCTTCACATTGATAAACAATCCTCCCAACATCTCGGAGGGCAAGGCTGATACCATCTGTCCCTCAATGGGGCGATAGACATGGGCTGCCTCCTTCAATGAAGCATCGACGCGCTTGTTGAACGAGAACGACTCCCCATCCATCACCAAAACCCCATCCAAGACATTCATCTTGGCAGAGACACACACTTGGGAGGGGTCTGTGTCCTTGGGCGTTCCTAACATGAATGGCAACATAAACTCTTCTGGCAAGGCATCTATCCGCGCCACCATTTTCATCGGGCTGTCGATGGAATCCATTTTCTGGTAAAGGCGCGAGGTGGTTATTCCCGACTTCTCATCATTCGACAAGTAATTGACCATCTGCCGACGAATGCTGGGGTAACTCGCCTTGGCGATAGGACCTATCACCAAGAAGGTCTCATCGCTACATCCCACCGCCCAAGCATCCTTGTACAGGGTGAAACGGTAGCCATGAAAGTCTTGCAAGGGCTTGCTTTTCCCCATTTTTACAATCGCCTTTTCCAAGTCGTCTTGATTGGTTATTCTCGCACAAAGACCTATCTCTCCATTCTCAGTCTCAAACAGATAGACGGGACTTGACACATCAATGCCCGCAGTATTAATGTTGGTGAGATGGAGCAAAGTTTTGAGCAACGCTCCCGCGCCCACACCATTCATTTCGCCAATGTCCATCGATAGGATGGCAACGCTATTCTTGGGAATCGAATTGACATAATTTCCGTTATTACAAGCCGTAAACCCTACGGCAAGCACGATGGCAAAGATATATCTCAATAGTCTTTTCATTTTCTCATGGTCATTTGCGCCATCATCACGGCAGACAATCCCGCCGTTTCCGTGCGCAACCTACTGTTACCTAATGATATGGACTCAAAGCCATGCTTTATGGCAAATTCTACTTCATCAATGGAGAAGTCTCCTTCTGGACCCACCATGACCGTGATGTCATGGGGTGTCGTGGCAGAAAGGAGTTCATCAAACAAATCCTTTCTCTGTATCTCCTCGTAGCAATGGGCAATATACTTCCTCCCTTCACGAGGGGTCTTCACAAATTCCGCAAACGAGGCCATCGGGTTCACCACGGGAATCCAGGGTTTCCGACTCTGTTTCATCGCGGCAACCACGATTTTCTCCAAGCGGTCGATACGCAACACTTTCCGTTCCGAAAAACGGCAATTCAAGAAAGTGATTTCATCAAATCCCACTTCCGTTGCCTTTTCCACCATCCACTCCATCCTATCTATCATCTTGGTGGGTGCTATGGCAAGGTGAATCTTTCCATGCCAACCTTTTTCTTGGGGCATGGTTTCCTTGATGTCATACAAGCATTTCTTGGGTGTCGCCAAGGTGACTTCCGCTCGATAGAATGTTCCCACCCCATCCATCAGGAACATCTCATCGCCACTCTGTAACCTCAACACACGGGTTGCATGGGAGGCTTCCTCCACGGGCAATTCCGTCTGGTTAGCGGCATCGGGAACGTAGAAATAGCGTCTCTCCTTCATTTCTCATGCCGTGGCCTTATCCTTCTCTGGGTGGAACACCAATGCGAAGAGGATACCAACCACAAGGGCGAAACCTGCAAAGATGAACCAGCATGTTTGCCAATCACCCAACAAGTAATCACCTTGCCAAGTACAATAATGATTGACGATTTCACCTGCCGCAAGTGTACCAAATGTTGCTCCGATTCCATTGGTCATCATCATGAACAAACCTTGTGCAGATGCTTTTATACTCGGTTCGCATTCCTGGTCAACAAAGATACCTCCCGACACATTGAAGAAGTCAAACGCCACTCCATAGACGATGCAAGAGAGGATGAAAAGCAACACACCTGGCATAGCTGGATTACCAACACCAAAAAAGCCAAAACGGAATACCCATGCAAACATGGACATGAGCATCACCACCTTGATGCCATAACGTTTCAGGAAGAACGGAATCATCAAGATACAGAGAGCCTCGCTAATCTGTGAAATGGATGTCAGCAAAGTGGCATTGTTGGCGGCAAAAGAGGAAGCGATCACGGCATCGGCACTACCCTTGAAACTGGTGATAAACGGACCTGCATATCCGTTGGTCACTTGCAAGCACATACCCAACAACGCTGAGAAGATGAAGAACAGAGCCATCTTCTTGGTCTTGAACAACTTAAAGGCATTCAAGCCAAGAGCCTCCACCAACGATGTATTCGACTGTTTTTGTCCTAACTTGCATTCTGGGAGCGTGAAACAATAGGCACATAGCACAAGGCTCAACAATCCCGACACAAAGAACTGCATATAAGTGTACTGGAACTTGTGTGAATTCTCTGCCAAAGTGAATGAGAATGAGCCGTTTTCCCACACGGCGCAATTGACAAACCACATCGTAGCGATAAATCCAACCGTACCTAACACACGAATAGGTGGGAAATCCTTGACGGTATCCATCCCGTTATTTTTCAGGATGGTGAACGCCGTCGTATTTGCCAAGGCGATGGTAGGCATAAAGAACGCAACACTAAGTGTATACAAAGCGATGAATAGCGACTTGTTGGGCAACTCATTGCCAAAACCCGCTTGCACTCCCAACCACCAACAACCAAGCATAAAGCCACCAGCCACCAAGTGACAAAGCCCTAACAGACGCTGTGGCTGGATATACTTGTCGGCGACAATACCCATGAGCGTGGGCATGAAAATCGACACAATTCCTTGAATGGCATAGAACCATGCAATCTGTTCACCTAATCCTGCCTTTCCAAGGTAATTACCCATACATGTCAAATAAGCTCCCCATACGGCAAACTCCAGGAAGTTCATTACCGCCAAACGTACTTTTAGTCCCATATCTTTTATTGTTTATTTGTTGTTAATAATATCATGAGAAAAAAATGAATTGGTTTGCAAATATAATAAAATTAAGGAAAACAATGCACATTTGGCAATTTCAATTAACATTACCACTCATTTTTTTTACAACAGCCATCAAATAATCCTATTTATTCATGATAATTCAGGTTTTTAATGTACCTTTGCAACCACAAACTACTGATTAATTTATTGGAGAAAGAACAAAATGAAAGCAACACTTAATGACATGATGAGAGGAGCAGGGATGCTCATATTCGCGTTACTGATGACCCTACCAGCCATCGCACAAGAGAAAGAGAAGCAACCAGCATTCCCTGGGGCAGAAGGTTTCGGTCGTTACACCACGGGTGGACGGGGTGGAAAAGTTTTTCATGTGACCAACCTTAACGACTCTGGAACAGGCTCCTTGCGCTGGGCGTTGAACCAAAGCGGCACGAAGACCATCGTGTTTGACGTATCGGGAACCATCCATCTCAAGTCAAGCTTGGGCATTCCATCAAACACCACCGTGGCAGGGCAGACAGCCCCTGGCGATGGTATCTGCGTGGCAGACTATCCCGTGAGCGTCAGCGGCAACAATGTCATCGTGCGCTATATGCGTTTCCGTTTGGGCAATACGTATGTGAAAGTGGACGGTGCTGACGGCTGGGATGGCTTCGGAGGCATGGACGGGCAGGACATGATGATAGACCACTGCTCCATCAGCTGGAGCATCGATGAGTGTTGCTCATTCCTTGGTAACAAGAATACTACCGTGCAATGGTGCATCGTGTCGCAAAGCCTCGTCAACGCTGGACACTCCAAGGGGGCGCACGGCTATGGTGGCAACTGGGGAGGCAGCGGGGCATCGTTCCACCATAACCTCATCGCCCACCACACGAGCCGCACCCCGCGCCTCGGTCCGCGCCCCACGACACAATTGGATGAGCGGATGGACATGCGCAACAATGTCATCTACAACTTCGGAGGAAATGGTTGCTATGGCGGCGAGGGCATGAACGTGAACATCGTGAACAACTATTACAAGCCCGGCCCTGGCTCTCCCACGGGCAACAAGGGCAAACGAATAGCGGGCATCGGCATTCGCACCACCTCGTACATCAACACTTACCCTGCCTACGCACCAGCTTGGCATATTTGGGGCAAGTTCTTTGTGGAGGGAAATACCAACACCAAATATCCTGAAGTAGACAAGGACAACTGGACGAATGGCATTTACAACCAGATTTCATCGAGTGATAACGATGGCACGTACACACAAACCACGAAAGACACGATGAAGTTGACTGAGCCAATCCCCTTCATCCTGACCACCACCCACTCGGCAGCCGATGCCTACGAGCGGGTCCTCGACTATGCGGGGGCAAGTCTGCACCGTGACTCTTACGACGAACTCATCATCTCCGACACACGCAATGGCGTTGCCACGTACACGGGTACGGGATTGAGCAAGGGTTTCATCAACTCCCAAGACGACAATAAGCCCACCGACGCTGGCAACGACTGGAGCGCATGGCCAACATTGACCAGCAAAACTGCACCAGTGGATAGCGACGGCGATGGGATTCCTGACACGTGGGAGGATTTCAACGACCTCGATTGCGATGACCCAACAGATGGCGCATTAGTGGCAAGCAATGGTTACACCAACCTTGAGAACTACCTCAACAGCCTTGTAGCCAACATCACCAAGAGCCAATTGGAAGGAGGAACACAGATGGGCGACATCCAGAGCATTGGCGAGGACGGGGTGGAAGCCGTGTATGAACTTCAACAGGCAACGAGCAATGGAGACTGGACTTTCAATAATGGATTCTCCATCACGTCAAACAAAGGCTATGCCGCTGGCAAGAACCAAGGAATCAAATATTCACGCAACGAGAAATATACCATCAACATCCCCGACGGCATCACCATTGCCAAGGTGGCATTTGCTGGGTATAGCAATGTGGATAACGAGACGGCATACCTCGGTGAGTTGAACGGACAGACCTTCGGGGCAACAGAATATGTGTTCCCCGCCCGTACTGACAACACCGAGGCAACACATACCGTAACGCTCGCCAAACCTGCGACAAAGAAAATCACCTTCACCCCCAAGGGGCAACAGGTGGTTTGGCGCATCTCCCTCTATACCGTCTCCACATCGGGTGTCAAACAAGTGACAACCCTCACGCTTGACAACGCACGTACCATCTACGACTTGCAAGGGCGCAAGATAATTGGTGAACCTACCCAAGGCATTTATATCATCAACGGGAAGAAAGTTGTCATATTCTAAACGAGTATAAGCATATTATTGGCTGGTATCGTTCATGGCATTTATGAAATACATCAAACCGTTTTCCCTGTCGCTCACTTGCCTCGCATTCCCATTCTTGGCATTGGCGCAGTTGCACCGATACAATCCCAACTTCACGTTATCGGAAAAGGACTTTTGCGACACCATCCCCATCGTCATGGAAGAAGGCCAGCTGTTCCTCGACGTGGAGATGGGCGGAAAGGCACGGCGACTCCTCCTTGACACGGGTTCCAGCCAAGGCATGATTTACGAGAATGCCCAATTGGAGGGGTGTGTGGAATTGGGCAACATGATATCACATGATGCCAACAACCACTCCGACACGGTGAAGGTGGTGGCTTTGCCGCCATTTCGGATGGGGAACCTACAAATCGGCAATTATGTGGCGACTGTCTTGCCACGCCCCGCTTTGCGGCAGAAGCATGATGCCATCATCGGGTTCGACCTCTTCAACCGTGGCTTATATGCCAAGATTGACACTCAGAAAGGCATCATGATCCTCACTGACCGCAAAAAGACATTCTTGGAAGAGGAAATGATGGGCTATGGCGTGAGATATAAACTGAAGTGGTTTGTGCCTTATCTGATGGTCAGCCCATTTGTGCGCCACACGGATGAGGTACTTTTCGACACGGGATTCAGGCAATTATACACCATGAACAAGGGGAGTTTCGACAAACATGTGGAATCCGACCTCGCCCACCTCAGCAAAAGTCTTGGTGCAGACATAGAAAGGCAAGTGGAGGGTCGTGCCAAGGGGCAGTTCGCCATCGGCGCATTCGGTGCGGAGAAGGCAGACGAGGTGGCATTCCTGCGGCTCGACCGCCTGAAATGGGGAAACTTTTCTTTCCTTGACTTGCGCTGCATCACCACGCAAGGGGCATCGAAAATCGGCTCTCCCCTGCTCCATCACGGTGCGCTCATCATCAATCCCACCAAGAAAAAGCTCACCCTCCTACCCTACAACGGCACAGACAGCGTGACCATCGGCAACGAACAGATGACCGTGGCATTCGTTCCTGTGAATGGGAGAGCCACCGTAGGTCTCATCTGGGAGGGTAGCGAGGCTTATCAGGCGGGACTTCGCCAAGGCGACACTATCTTGCAGATTGATGACAAGCCCATCCTTACATTCCATGACTTCACGTCATTCCGCTTCATCAAAGACCATCGTCACCATTTTCTTGTCAGAGATAAGGAGGGGAAAGAAAAGAATCTATGGATGAAGAGGTAATCCACAACTGGTTGTTAAGCTGGAAAACCATAAAAGAAAAATATGAAAATTCAATTAGTATCTTTCATTATTGATTTGGACTCTGACATAAAAATTGAAATCACAGCTGAAATAATCAACAAATCAAAATCTGATCTGCTATTCTTCCCCGGTAATACGCT
Source organism: Prevotella sp. (assembly GCA_017548525.1). GTDB lineage: Bacteria > Bacteroidota > Bacteroidia > Bacteroidales > Bacteroidaceae > Prevotella. Next base: position 19,006 of record JAFYZV010000094.1, on the reverse strand, counting down.
TGATAGTATCTATGATGGATTTGAATTAACAAATCTCATAAAAAACAAAAATACTATAGCATTAATTGAAGTCTCTCAATTATCTATAGGAGACCTTAATAAAGAAATAACCCATTGCCCATTCTTGATAAAGAAAGGGCAACTTATTAACATGCATACATTTCAGTATTTTACGACATCAGACATTATCGAAAATAATGCCTTTCTTGCAGAAGCATTTGTAAACGAATTGGAAACAAGAAGACTATTTGAAGTTAATGGGTACAACTGTTTGGTGTTGCAGTGCGGGGAAAATAATATTTTAAAGAATGTCCAATCTGACAACAATAATGTAATCATTAGGATTGAAGACAAATCTATTGAACGGAGATTTAGAAATGTTTTGAAAGGAAGCGATATAATTCTAAATGCTATTCATCAACCACAGTATGGTAATCAGAACAAACTACATAAACGTCGAGAATACTTAAGTCGTAATGGTAGAATATACCTCTCAACCAACAATTGCGAAGTATTATCGCCCAAAGCAAAATCCATACAATATGCATATTGCAATGGAAAAAAATTAGAAAATCCCGATCCTTATATTGATGCTAATGGAAGATATATGTATAGGATCTTTGAATTATAGAGTAAGGATAGAAAAGTGTGGCAAGTAATTATACCGATTTCCAACTTATAGATATTTGTTCTATTCCATCACCCGTTATTGTACTTTGGGATTCTGTTATGGAGTATAGTAAGAAATGGTATTTTCTTACGGAAATAACTCAAATTCTCCGTAGATATAGGACGTTCATTAAAATTATTCATTACCTTTGCAGCATATTTGCAAAACGACATGAATAGCATTCTTCAGAAAATAGAAGCCCAAGGTGGCATTCTCTCCGTTTCAGAACTAAGTGGACAAGCCGAATATAAACGTCTCCTTAGAGCCTTCAAGAGAGGTGAAATTGTCCGAATTCGTCAAGGTGTATATGCCGAACCATCCTCTCTCCTTAACTCCATGATAGACGTTGAGCGTATGATACCTAAGGGAGTCGTGTGCATGTACTCAGCATGGAACTATTATCAACTCTCAACGACAGTACCACCTGCATTCTGCATCGCTATCGATTCCAAGCGGAAAGTCGTAATTCCAAACAGCATCCCTGTCCACCTATACTATTGGAAAGAAGACTATCTTTTGTTCGGCATCTCCGAAAAGGACATTTCAGGGTACCATGTACATATAACAGATTTGGAAAGAAGCGTTTGTGATGCGGTAAAATACAGGAACAAGATAGGTCTTGACATTTGTGCAGAAATCATCAGGAATTATGTGAAGAGAAAAGAAAAGAACCTGTCCCGTCTTTCTGAATACGGAAAAAGACTACGTATCTGCAAAGTCATCAACAGTTATATTGAATTTGCAATAGAATGAAAAAGAACCTAACCAACCATGCCAAATCTGTTAGGACAAGGTTGTTGAATCTGATGAATGAATCGGGCTACAAATACATGTACTTACTTGCCCGATATTTTAACGAACGTCTGCTGTATCGTGTCTCAGTAAGTCAATACAAGGATAACTTCCTTTTGAAAGGTGGCTCACTGCTCTATGCCATTAACGGACTAGAAACCCGTCCAACCATTGATGTGGACTTCATGGCACATCACATCAGCCGAAACCGAGAACATCTGGAAACGGTCTTCCGAGAGATATTAGCCATCGAATGTATTGAGGATGGAGTGACCTTCGACTTGGAATCATTAAGGTCTGAACCTATCACCATTGAAAAGGATTATCCTGGCACCCGATTCTACGTAACAGCACATATGGACTCCATCGTTCATTCGATGTCTATGGATATTGGCTTCGGGGATGTGGTGACACCATGCCCTGCAACTATCGAGTTCCCATTGTTGCTGAATGACATTCCTTCCATAACGATTCAAGCTTACTCAATAGAAACTGTTATTGCAGAAAAATTCCATGCTATGATTGTACGTGATGTCAGCAATAGCCGAATGAAAGATTTTTTCGACTGTTTCCAGCTATTCACAACCAGATCTTTGGATGAAGATGTCCTTTTCGAAGCCATAAAAGCAACTTTTGACAATCGTGAACTTGAATATAACGCTGACTTGCAACTGTTCTCAGAGAGTTTCCGTTCTGATTCCCAAAGAATCCAGCGATGGAATTTGTTCCTGAAAAATATCCAATGGAAAACTCCCATTGAATTCAAGGATGTCATGACTGTCATCACAAACAGACTTCAAGGATACTATGAACGATATTGGAATAAATAAGAAGAATGAATTCCCGATAACTGCATTTTTACTCCCCCACAATCTTCTACATGTAGAAATTTTACCCGATTGACTAATGTCTAAAGATAAGCCCTTCCAAAAATAAAAGCCCTCTGACTCTCAGGGGCTTTTACTTTGTGTTCTTATAAGATTAAGGTCTCTTATTTTGTAAGCTCAAAGCCCACACGAGCACCGTTGGCACTCTTAGCGAGCTTGCTGACTGCCTGGACAGCAGCTGTATTGCTGACCTTACCTTCTTTCTGAAGGATGTTTGCCATCTGTGTGGAGTCAAACATCAGGCCTATTCCTTTCTCGGTCTTTGTTACGTTGCCCTTAATGGTCTCGGTAGCTGTCTTGAGGGTGATTTCACCATTCTAGGCGTTATACGTATATGTTCCGCTGAATGGGATACCATTCACCTTAGCCGAGAACTTGTTACCATCAAGGAACGAGAAAGAAGTGTTGTTACGATTGATACCGATGTTGCTGTAGTTACTTGCTAACGACGAAGCAATGTTTGTAACGGCAGCAGCACCTCCAGCCTTTGTCAAAGCCTGTTCAGTAGTAAAGGCGGCACTTGGGGCATTGTAGTTCCAGCTACCAAGAAGGCTTGACTGATCTAATGACATTCCACCCAGCAACACGCTACTCAATACGCTGCCGAGCACACTACCCAGCACATTGTTGGTTGAATTGGTGTTAGATGTAGTTCCGAGTCCCGTTGAGAAGCAGCTCGACAGCAACAGTGTCATGGCTGCAAGAAGTGTCATAGTTGTTTTCTTCATAATGCTATAAATATTTAATAGTGAATAGATTTTCGAGACAAAGTAATAGAAAAAAAATGAAATCTCCAAAGATTTTTCAATTATTCTTAGTTTTAACCGCCTCTTAATCTATTCTTAATCTACCAACTTTTCCCCAACCTTTCTCATCAACTCATCAATTTTCCTACGCTCCTCCGCCATTTTCTCCTTCAAGTTGGCAAACCTCTCGGCATGGGTTATCATGCCCTGCAACTCCTTGTTGGGATTCTTCTTGGCGTAAGCAAGGCGAAGAAATTCCTTATAGGCATCTTCTGCCTTGGCGACATCCTGCAAAAACTCATACGTCCGGGCGATGTTGTACCAGCAGGAGAGCGATTGCGGATTGTATTTCAACGCATTTTGCCAGTCGTAGACGGCAGCCATCCATTGTTCATCGGCATAATAGCCCTCCGCCAACGTGTTGTATAACGTGTACATCACGCCATCCTCGGGTTGCAGAAACATCAATGCCTTGAGCAACACGGGGATGCCCTCCCCGGCACGATGGGCTTTCACCAATGCCGCCCCAAGATGGAACAGCGGCCAAGCCTTAGCAGAGTCGGTCAGTTGCACCGCCACGCCATAATACGCACACGCTTTCTCCCACTGCTCCATCTCCTCATAACACATGCCCAAGGAATAAAACACGCTAAACGTAGAGTCGCCCAACGCCAACAATCGCTCATAGATACTTGTTGCTGCTGGGTATTCTTTCATGAAGAATTGTGCATCAGCAGCCTGACGTTTCACGAGTATATTCAGGGAGTCCACCGCCTCGTAAGCATTTGTCACTACCAACGCCCGTTCGGGGTCATCATTGAGGTTATAAGCCAAGGCGAGGTCTGCCACCACCTCTGCATCCATGTGCCACCGCTTCAATAGTTCCCTCCCCCAGTGCATCTGCAAGGGTGTGTCTTTCATGGTCTTATAACTATAAAACAACTGACGCATAGCATCGTGGGAAAGGCTATCGGGCGACAATGGCTCTAACAACGACGTGCATTGCCGATATGCTGCCCGCTGATAATGGCACGATGCCAACCGCATCCGCAGAGAGGCATCATCCCGACTCTCAAATGCCTCCTGATAGACGCAGAGAGCGCGATAGACCTCATGTGAGTCCATTAACGAGTCGCCTACCATGAGCAATGAGTCAGTGGGGGGCACGCTGCCAGCGCAAGGGAATACGCTGGCGGCGAACACCAATATCAGAACGACCTTTCTCATGTCACGTTTCATCATGACGGGCAGCCAATACTCATTGCAAGCGGAACGTGACGGGAATCACATATTTCACATTCACGATCTTTCCGCTTTGCATTCCCGGCTTCCACTTGGGCATACTCTTAACGACGCGCAAAGCCTCAGCATCCAATAGCGGATGAGCCTCCCTGACCACCTTGGCATCGGAAATAGAGCCATCGCTCTTCACGATAAACTGCACCAACACCCTTCCCTGGATGCCTTTATCCGTTGCCTCCTTGGGATATTTCACGTTGGTTTGCAGGAATTTCATCAACTCCTCCTGACCGCCAGGATATTCAGGCATCTGCTCCACATTGTCGAAATACCCTTCCGACGGGGAGTCTGCCACCGTCATCGTGTCCATGCCCGACTGCCTATCCACGGAGATAGCCACCGTATCAGGCAATCCTTCCACCTCGCTCTCTTGTGCAGACTGGGGTTTCGAGTCCAAGTTACATGCCACCAATGCGGCGGCAGCCACGGGTACCATCAGCAGGTATTTCGCCCGCAGCCATCTATTCGTTCTACGTTTGTTCATCATTTTGATTCTGAGTTTTAAAGGTAAGACATTGAAATTATTACAAACTGTAGCTACATTCTTTCCATACGCCAAGCCCAACAGGTGATACTGGTAGGCACGACGCTCATTTCCCACTTCCACCACGCGCTCGTCAGCAAGGTATTCCAAGTTCATCCGCACCTCCCTGCGCAATAGCCAGACAAAGGGATTCCACCAACAGAAAACCGCCAATAGCTCCATCACAACGACATCTAATGTATGTAGTTGGTGGACATGTGCCTGTTCGTGCAACAACACCTCATGCAATTGCGCTGACGACTGCATCTCAGGATTGACGAATACCCAACTGAAGAAGGAGAAAGGACTGGCATTCTCTCCTATCACCACCACCTCACAACCATCGATGACCGACCGGTCGTGGGTGGCTCTCATCCACACGATGGTAAGCATCTGCCACACCATCCGTGCGGCAAACAACACGATGCCACATATATATATTATGGTGAACAGGCGCAACCATGGAAAGCGGTCGCCCGTACCCGTCACTTTCACCGTGGGCAACACCACCTCGCGATATACCTCGGAGAGGTTTGCCGCTTGTGGGTGGGTATTTACCCACCACCCGATGTCGACCATCGGGATTGCCACCGCCGCCAATGCCGACAGCAGCAACACCGCCCTGCGCCATGTGAAGAACGTGTCACGAACAAACATCAGGCGATAGAAGCCATAAAAAATCGCCAACAACACGTTCACTTTTAATAGATAAACCATCATCATACACTAAACACTATACATTCAACTCTCAACACTCAACGGGCAGATACGCAGATCTGCCCCTACAACACTCAACTTTCCTCACTCTCTATCTCACGGATGATGTCCTTCAAGTCGTCTGTTGACATTTTCTCCTCACGGGCAAAAAACGTCACCATGTCCTTATACGACCCCATGAAATAGTCTTTCACAAAGCCTCGCATGAAACGCCGCTTATACTCACGTTCCTTAATCGATGGCTCATAGACATACGTGTTGCCACGCCGTCCCTGCGAAACGAACTCCTTGCGCTTGAGGTTTTGCACCACCGAGGCGACGGTGGTGTAAGGCGGTTGCGGCTCGGGCAACAGCGACACGATGTCTTTCACCGTGCAACTGCCCAATTGCCATATACGTTGCATCACTTCCTCTTCTTGCTTGGTCAGTTTTTCCATTTGACAGATTGAATAAATGATTACGACGCAAAACTACGAAACTTTCGTAGAACAACAAATCTTTTCGTGTTAATATTCTTTAAAAGAGAGCAAAAACTTATTTATAACCATCTATTTACGAATTTTTCGTAAAACTTTAACGCCGTCAAAACGAAAACAAACAGCATAGATTGTCATAAAGAATTTCATGAATAAGCTATGAGAGTCATCCCATTGACGAGCCATTAAAAACAGGAAGAGACATCGCCATTTTGTCAGAAAAAAGTCACAAAATGAGCCTCCGTGGCTGCGTTATTCTCCATCAAGTGATGGTTTGGGCGAAAAAAACGCGATTTTTGGCATATTTTGTAAAGTGCTGAATACCAACGAGTTGACAAAATAGAGCATTTCACATCTTTCACAAATGGGGCGATTTAACATTTTTTGTGCGGCATTTATCACCCCCAAAAGCCCCTTTTTAGAGGGTCAAATGTGGCATCTATATCAGAGAACTGCCGCCCAACAAAAGTTAAATTGCCACTTCTGCCCGAAATTTCCAATATTTTAGGACATTTTGAACCATTTGGTTAACCCTGGCAATCCTATTTCACGATTTTTCCCGAGGGTCATTTTGTCAAGGAATTTGGTCAGAATTTTGGTCATTTAAATTATTATGCGTAAATTCGCAAGCGATATTCCAAGTACGAACATGGCAAGCATCGGTACGGCATATTACGGCAACATCGCCGAGGAGGAACTGAAAAACAAGGTGGCACAAGACCTCTTCGACGGGTTTGACACTACGCAAATCATCGGGCGCGTGGACTTCTGCGTGGCACTACCCGCCGACCCGTTGGGGCTGAACGAGACGGAACCCCTGCTCTGGGCAGAGGCAAAGAGAGGCACGACGCACCCCATCGACGAGTCGTTCATACAGCTCATCCTCACCCTCGGCAAAGAGCGACCACAAGACAGCATCCTCCCACCACCTTTCCTCGGTGCCTTCGACGCGGAGAAAATCGCCTTCCTACCCTACAACACCATCCTCGACGTGCTGCGGCAAAACGACTTCAACTGGAACATTGCCCCGTCCGACCATGCCACCAAGGAGTTTCGGCAATTGCAGACCTTGCTCGCCGACACGCTGAACAATGGCCTTGTGGTGTACCGATACGATGAGGACGCACGGGAACTCACGCATTTCATCCGCAACAACTTCGCCAAGCGGCGGCTCGAAGCGACCCACATACGCATCACGAAGAACAACTTCACCCACATCTACCTCAAATGGCTCGATGCCGTGAAGCCCACCATCAACATCAATTGGGACGCGGCGAAGAGGGCGGGAATCATCGATGCCGACTTCTATCTCGCAGACATCCTCTCCAAGGAAAACCACACGCTGGGCGAGAAGTTGTTTGTCCTCTTGCAAGATGACCATTACCTCCTCGACAGAAAGGTGGACGACACGGGGTTGGAGGAATACAAACGCGCACTCTTCAACGACAACCAACGGGCGCATACGCAGTTTTGGAACCGATACGCACGGCCACCAAGACGCGAGTACTGGGATGACATCGTGAACCGAAGAGACCTCCTCGTGCCGCAAGACGTAAGGGAGCGCAAGGGCAGTTTCTTCACTCCCGCACGATGGGTGGAGCTGTCACAGCAGTACATCGCCGCCGAGTTGGGCGAGAATTGGCAGGAGGAATACTACGTGTGGGATTGTTGCGCCGGCACGGGCAACCTCCTTGCGGGGCTTACCAACAAGTACAACATCTACGCATCCACCCTCGACCAGGCGGATGTGCAAGCCATGCGGCAACGCATAGACACCATGAACGCGGCAGCGAGGAACATAGAAGATGGCGGGAAACGCCCTGAAAGGGCAAAAGCGAGCGGTTCCAACCTCTTGGAGAGCCACGTGTTCCAGTTCGACTTCCTCAACGACCCACTCTTGGATGAGGTAGATAAGGATGGGAATGTCACCAAGAAATCGAAACTACCCAAGTCCCTGCAAGACATCATTCGCGACCCAGAGAAACGAAAACAACTCGTTATTTATATCAATCCGCCGTATGCGGAGGCGAGTAATGCCAGAACATCTTCGGGAACGGGCGCAAATAGGGCAGGATTGTCAAATACGAAAGTACGAGAACAGTATAAGAAACTATTAGGAAGAGCCGCGAATGAGCTATTTGCACAATTCATCATCAGAGTTTATAAGGAAATCCAAGATTGTCATATTTGCCATTTTTCCACATTAAAGATTGTCTGTGCCCCCAATTTTACAAAATTCCGTGAAATCTTTCAACCTACATTAAAGAAATCATTTATTGTTCCAGGAAAGACATTTGACAATGTGAATGGCGAGTTTCCTATTGGTTTCTTTATATGGAACACTGAGGAAAAGGAGTTTTTCTCACAATCGATGTTGGATGTCTATGATGCTAATGGAGCATTTCAAGAGAAAAAAACGGTTTTTAGTGTTACAGACAAACAAATCATCAACCAATGGCTTCACCAACATTTTGATAAGATAGGGAATAACATGGGATGGCTTCGTTTCGTTCCAAATGACTTCCAAAACAATGATGGTGTTTATATTACAGGAAAGCCTAACGAGAGCGACATAAGAGAATCACGCATCACAGGAATCACAGAGAATAATATCCTTGTGATAAGCACGTATTTCGCCATCCGTAAATGTAAAGAAAAAACATGGATAGTCAATCAAGACCAATATCTATATCCGAATGAAAGATGGCAAAATGACGTGGATTTCTTGACAGATTGCCTTATCTTTACCCTCTTTCATAGCAAGAACCGCATTAGTAACGAGCATGGCGTAAACCATTGGATTCCCTTCACGGAGGACGAGGTGGGTGCTCAGGAAAAGTTTGAGAGCCATTTCATGAGCGACTTCATCAACGGTAAGCATCGCCCAGAACAAGCCCCCTCCACCCCCACGCAGGGCGAGCTGTTCGCCAATGCCACCCCTGCCGTCCCGTTTGTTGCGGCTTTGCCGCAACCGCTCCCCCTCTCCCCCGAGGCACAGGCGGTAATGGCTGCTGGCCGCGCCCTCTACCGCTACTACCACGCCCAGCCTCGCGCCAACGCCAATGCCTCCTTCTACGACATCCGCCTCCACTTCCAAGGCACGAAGACCACCAAGGGCGGCAAGCGGCAGATGAACACCGACAGCCCCGATGCCACCTACACTGCCCTCCTCTCCACCCTCCGCGAGGCGACGAAAGCCCTCGCCCGCCGCATCGAGCCGAAGGTCTACGCCTACGGATTCCTGAAAAAATAACCCATTGAATCACCCTCATACTCCCCATCTATCCCATTCATCCTTTAACACCCACAAAACCATGACCCAGAAAGAATTATTGAATGATGCCGTGACACTCCTCAAGGAACTGATTGCCACCCCATCGATTAGCCGCGAAGAAGGCGCAGCGGCAGACGTTTTCTGCCAACATCTACAAACATACGGCATCCCATACGAGCGCAAGGGCAACAATATCCTATGCCTTCCACCAAACATGGACGAAAGGAAGCCCACCCTCTTGCTCAATGCCCACATCGACACCGTGAAGCCCGTGGCATCATGGCAGCGCAATCCCTACGAGCCAACAGTAGAAGGCGATAAGCTCTATGGCCTTGGCAGCAACGATTGTGGCGGCGGACTTGTCACGTTGTTGCAGGTGTTCCGCTATTTTCAAGAACACGAGTCGCCCTACAACATCGTCTATTTAGCCTCGGCAGAGGAGGAGGTGTCGGGGGCAAATGGCTTTGTCAGCGTGTTACCCTACCTTCCGAAGGTGGATGTAGCCATCGTGGGAGAGCCCACGGGGATGCAGCCCGCCGTGGCAGAGAAGGGGTTGATGGTGATTGACATGGTGGCGCACGGCAAGAGTGGCCACGCCGCCCGTGATGAAGGGGTGAACGCAATCTATGAGATGTTGGACGACTTGGTGTGGATTCGCAATTATAAATTCAGAAAAGAAAGCGATTTTCTTGGCGCGACGAAGATGACCGTGACCGTCATCAACGCCGGCACCCAGCACAATGTGATTCCCGACCAGTGCCATGCGGTGATAGACGTGCGTACCAATGAATACTACAAGAACGAGTATTTGTTTGAGTTCTTGCGCAAGCATTTGCATTCCGAAGTCAAGGCTCGCTCGTTCCGCTTGCAGTCTTCGCATATCGATACGGGGCATCCCCTCATCCAGAGATGTATGGCGATGGGCAAGCAGCCCTTTGGTTCGCCGACGTTGAGCGACCAGTCGCTGATGCCTTTCCCGTCGTTCAAGATGGGTCCGGGCGACTCTGCCCGTTCCCATTCCGCCGATGAATACATCTGCATCAGCGAAATGGAACAAGCCTTAGAAGAGTATATACTATTATTTTCTTAGCCAAGGTTCGGGATTGAGCTTGGCAGTTTGCTTGCGCAATTGGAACTGTAGGATGTTGTCGTTGGCTACGGAGCCGAGGGCTTGACCCGTGGAGACCTTCTGTCCCTTGTTCACGCTGACCGACTTCAGGTTGCAATAGACAGAGATGTAGGAGCCGTGGCGCACCATCACCACCATCGTTCCTGAGAAGCTGAAGACGGCACTCACCTCGCCATCGTAGATGCTTCGCGCCATACAACCGGGCTTTCCCAAAATGTTGATGCCCTTGTTGTCGAGTGTCACGTTCTTCAATCCCTCCACCGTATTCTGTCCAAAGCGGCTCACAATCTTATAGGCACCCGTGATAGGCATGGGCAATCGCCCCTTGTTCGCCTCAAAGCCACCACTGAGCATACGGTCAACGGTACTCATACGCATACCCTCCTCGTTGGACTTAGTGGCAGCGGCAATCTCTTGTTCGGAACGTTCCGCCTCGGCTTTCGCCTTGCGCTCGGCGGCGAGACGAGCCGTTTCCGCCTCGCGGGCAGCCTGTTCGGCGCGTTCCTTACGGTCGGCAGCAGCGCGGAGGGCAGCCTCGCGTGTCTCCTCCTTCTTGGCTTTCTCGGCGGCGAGGGCAGCTTCGCGGGCTTCCGCCTTTGCCTTCGCCTCCCGTTCCTTTGCCTCGGCGATGCGTCGCTCATTCTCCTTGGCGGCTGCCTCAGCGGCAGCCTTCTTACGTGCCAGGTCATCCGCCCGTTTCTTAGCGGCAGCCTCGGCAGCGGCTTTCCGCTTGGCTTCCGCCTCCGCTCTTGCCCGTGCTTTCTCCACTTCGATAGCTATCAAGCGGTCAATCTGTGCATTGAGGGCGGCGTCTTTCTTGCGTTGTTCGTCGATGATGCCCTGGATAGTCTTCTGTTGCTGCTTGAGCGACGACACCATCTTTTGCTGTTCATCCTGCTGACCCTCCAAGGCGATACGTTCCTTCTTATCCTTGGAGAGCAACGTGTTCTTCTGCCCCTTGACTTGTTCGAGCTGTTGGTATTTCTCATTTACCTGGTCTTGCTTCGATTTCACCAACTCGCCCTGTGCCTTTTGGTAGTCGGCGTATTGGTGGACGAAACGTATGCGTCGGAACATCTCGGCAAAATTCTTGGCGGAGAAGATGAACATGAGACGGTCTTGCACCTTGCGGTATCGTGCCATGTAACGCATTGACTGCACATATTTGAGCTTGCGGTCTTTCAGTTGGCTCTCCAAAGTGTTTAATTGCGCCTTCAGTATCTCGATGTCACTGTCAATCTGGGTGATGTCTTTCTGGATGCCCTCGATGCTCTTCTGTCGCTCCTCGATGGCAGAATTGAGCACCATGAGGTTTTCCAAGCGTTTCTTCACATCCGCTTGGTTGGCTTTCAACGCCTGTTCCTGCTGTCGGATTTGCTGCTGGATTTGCGACCGCTGCTTCTCCAATCCCTTGATGGAGGGCGTGGAAATGACCTGTTTGGTCGTTTGTTTGCCCGTCTGCTTGACGGGTGTCTTGCCTTTTTTCTTGGCAGGTGTGGTTTTCCTGGTCTGCGTGACGGTGCGTTGTGTCGTGGCTTTGCGTGTCGTCTTTTTGGTCTGTGCGGGCAAAGAGACGGCAAGCACACATGCCAATATCATCAAATAGAGTCTTTTCATTTACAATTTCAATAATTTACCCAAGATTTCTTGTGCCTCCACCTTCTTGTATTTATTGGAGACGGTGCTCTTCGTATCCCACTTCTCTGTTGTCTTTACCTCTTTCATCTTGATGTTGACCTCCACGTTCCTGAGTTTGTTGGACGATGTGGTGGTGAACTTGATATTCTGTAATGCGGGAAACTTCTTTACACCGACTGGGGTGAAGTTGTCATAATTCCATACCAGGTCAGATGTCCCGTGGCTGCTACTCTGGTAAGAGACGGTAGCGTTCGTAATCAATCCCGTCTCCTTTGCCGCCAACCATCGATAGGAGATGTTGCCCTTTTTCATAGATAAGGGTTTGGTGTCGCCCACTTGGTCGTTGCCCACCTCAAAGTCTGGGTAATCCTTAACGGTCACCGATGACGAACCAGGTTTCAGCAACTCATTCCAAAACAATGCCTGGAGGCTATAGAATGTCAATCCGTTGTTCTTGAGGAAGCTCAATTGGTTGTAGTCTGCCTTGACATATTCCTTGTGCATACGGTCAACGACCAATACCGAATCAGGGGTAAACTCCAACCTTCCCACTTCTGAACCCAACACGGGGATGAACAGTTGCAAGCGTATCACCTCATTCTTACGCATGTGGACGGAACCAGGAACGGTGACATCCTTTTCGCCCATCTTGATGTTGAACGACATGTCGCCAACGATATTCTTGGCGTTTACTTGGTTTTCAGCCACCTTCTTCACAAAAGCGACACCCGTGGTGGCATTCGCTACGCCCACCGTAGAAGGCTTTGTTGTCACGGTGTTGTCTGTCACAGCTTTCTTCGTTCCACATGCCGTAATCACCAACAATAGGAATACGACTATGACTTGGGCAAACGTTATTCTTCTCATCATATCAATTAATCTTTATTCGTCTTTTCTCAACACAGCATTTTCCTCCATCTTGCGGCGAATCTCATTAACGGCATCATCGCCATCGGGACCAGCATCAAGGGCACGCTGCCAATACTCCAACGCCTTCTCCCTGTCGCCCACCTTGTAATAAATATCCCCCGCATGGTCGAGAATGACACTCCCCTGCACGGAGTCTGTGTCGTTTGCCACGGCTTGGTCGATAAAGACCTTCGCCTCCTCATATCGCTCCTGCATATAGAGAATCCATGCGTAGGTGTCTAAATAGGTGCTATTGGTAGGCTCCGCCTTGATGGTCTTGTAACTCATCTGCTCGGCTCGGTGGAGGTCTTCGGAACGCAAGCTGAGGTAATAGGCATAATTGTTGAGGGCACCAATATTGTCATCCTTCCATTGCAGGCAACTGTCATACGCAGCGAAAGCCTCTTCCACTAAACCTTTCTCATGCAAGATGTCGCCCATCAAGGCATAAAAATCGCTCACAATATCCTTGTTGCTCTGTGGGGTAATCTCACCTACACCACGGCGGAAGGCATCAAGGGCGTTTTCCTTGTCATCTTTTTGGTAATAGGCAAGCCCCATGAAATAGTAGAAAGCCATTTCATCGGGATTGTATTGCACGGCGGGTTTGCAAAAGTCAATGATCTCATCCCACCGCTTCTCGGGCCATAAATTTTGGAGGATTTGCAACCGCGCACCGGCATTGTCAGGTGCAATGTCGAGTACATGGTTCAATGCCGCATTGATGGAGTCGGTGGGAAATTCCTTCAATGTCATATAGGCGGCTTTCATCTCCGCCATATCGGCATCTTGTGGATTGACCTCCATCACGCGGTCGAACACGGCTATGACCTTCGTACTGTCGCCCCCGTCGCGCTCGTTGTCCTGTATCACCTGCCTTAACATGGTAACTTTGAGTGAGGTCTCGGTTTTCTTGTTGCCAAGGATGGTCCCCATCATCTGGTGAGCAAGGCTGTCTTCGCCCACCTCACGATAGTAGTCATAGATGGAAGAAAGGACATAGGAATTGTCTGGCTCCTCTTTCAAAGCCTTGCTGAAAATCTTGTAAGCCTCTTTCTTCCTGTTTTTTTTCATGAGCCAATTGCCCATCATCACCTTGTAATTGAGGTCGTTGGGGTATTCGTCTGACAAGGACTTCAAGGCTTTGTAGGCAGATTTCATGTCATCCTTGCGCTCATAGACCTGCAATTTCGCCAACGTCAGCTCCTCACTCACACCCTCCAAAGCCTCCATCCGCTCTATCACCCAGAGCATCTTGTCGTATTCATTGTCATTCTGGTATAGCTTGACGAGGGTGTTCAACACGTCTGTGCGGCTATGGTCTCGGTCTACCAAGTCCTCATAGACACCCTTAGCTTGGTCGTAATCACGATTCTCCACATACATCTGGGCAAGTCGCTCGAGGTAATGCTGATTGGAGGGATTGAGGGAAACGGCTTTTCTCAAGCATACCAAAGACAAGGAGTCCTTACCGAGGATGTTGTAGTAGATGGATTGCATAAACCATGCCTCCGCCCCATTGGGGTTTACCTGCCTGCAATGTTCCAACAAATCAAACACAGCGGCATAATGTTCGAGGTTTTGCTGCCGTTCTGCCTCAAACAAGAAATACTGATAACGAATGCTATCAGAATGCGTAAGGGTATTCGAAGGCAACACCATGGTTGCCTGGTCTTGAATCTTCTTGGCTTTCTTTTGCTTCGACAAACCCGTCGAGGGAAAAACAAACACCATCAAAACGATGGCAGAAAACCAAACCACCAATCCTACTTTACTCCCCGTTCCTGTCATTTCAATTTTATCTCCCCATCATTTCACGCCCGTATGTCCGTAGCCTCCCGCTCCCCGTTCCGTATCATCAAGTTCCTCAACCAGCAAGAACTGTCCCTGTTCATGGCGGGCTATCACCATCTGGGCAATACGCTCACCATCGTTGACGGTGAACTCCTCTTGCGACAAATTGACCAACAGCACCCCAACCTCGCCACGATAGTCGGCATCCACCGTACCGGGGGTGTTCAGCACCGTGATGCCATGTTTCAAGGCAAGACCGCTCCGAGGTCGTATCTGCGCCTCATATCCTTCGGGCAGGGCGATGTGCAACCCTGTGGGGATGAGCCTCCTTTCCATGGGACGCAACACGATGGGTTCGTTGACATTGGCACGCAAGTCCATCCCTGCACTGAGTGGGGTGGCATATTCGGGCAACTTCTGATGGCCACGATTGACTACTTTTATCTGAATCATATCTCCGAAATTTCTGCAAAAATACACATTTATTTGCACAAATAGGATATTACTTATTGAATTATACGATTTTTAACGAAGAAAACCTTAACTTTGCACAGTATGAAATGGCAACAACTGATTTCCACGAAACGGCTCGGACAAGAGCTTAGGCATTCCGAACGATACGACGACCGCTCGGAATTTAAGCGCGATTATGACAGGTTGATTTTCTCGGCACCGTTCAGACGGCTGCAAAACAAGACGCAAGTGTTTCCCTTGCCAGGCAGCGTCTTTGTGCATAACCGCCTCACACACAGCCTTGAGGTGGCATGTGTGGGCATGTCCTTGGGCAATGACTCCGCTCGGGAGTTGGTGAAAAGGCATCCTGAGTTGCAAGGTACACATTTTGAAGAGATAGGTACCATCGTGAGTGCGGCGTGTTTGGCACACGACATGGGCAATCCTCCCTTCGGTCATAGTGGCGAGAAAGCCATCCAAGCATTCTTCACGGAGGGCAACGGGGCGGCTTTGAGGGAAGAGCTTTCAGCAAGTTTTTGGAATGACATCACACATTTTGAGGGCAATGCCAATGCGTTCCGCCTCCTTACCCACCGCTTCAAGGGTCGGCGCGAGGGTGGTTTCGTGATGTGTTACCCCACCCTTGCCAGCATTGTGAAATATCCCATGTCTGCCAGTCTTGCGGGTGACCATGGTAAATTCGGGTTTTTCTCATCAGAAGCCCCTATCTTCCAACGCATCGCTACGGAACTGGGCATCAAGGAAAAGCCCATCGAAAAGGATGCAAAGGACTTATCAAGCGGCATTCAACTCATTTATGTCCGTTATCCATTGGTCTACTTGGTGGAGGCAGCCGATGACATCTGCTATGAGATCATGGACATCGAGGATGCGCATAAATTGAAGATATTATCATTCCAAGAGACGGAAAACCTACTTTTGGGATTCTTCGACGAGGAGACAAAAGGGAAAATTCACCGTCGCATCATCGACGAGGGATTGACTGACGATAACGAGAAAGTGGTGTATATGCGCGCCCGAGTCATCGGCTTATTGGAAAACGAGTGCGTCAAGACATTCGTTGACAATGAGGAGGCGATTCTCAATGGCACTTTCGAGGGGTCGCTCATCAAGCACATTACTCCCCGTATTGCCGAAGCTTATAAACATTGCACCAAGATTTCCAGAGATAAAATATACCATAGTAAGACTGTTCTCGATGTGGAACTCAGTGGTTACAAAATCATGGAAACGCTTATGGAGGCTCTTACGGAGGCTGCCCACCACCCCGGAAAGTTCCACTCGCAACAACTCATCAACCGCTTCAGTAGTCAATATGACATCGACAGCGATGACTTCGAGACACGCATCATGGCAGTCATTGACTATATCAGCGGCATGACGGATGTCTATGCCCTTGACATCTACCAAAAAATCAACGGGATTTCATTGCCCATCATCTAACAGATGGCATGATGGACTATCATCATCAACCTTGATTCTTGAAAATCACCTTATTGGCACCACTCGTGATTTTCAACGCATCGGGATGTTCCTTGATGAAAGAGTCCACATGGCGGATGCGTTTCTCTTCCAAAATCTCATCCACCGCAATGAGGATGCCAGTCTCTTCCACGTCGCCAAAGCCATAATTGATGGCTGTGCCAAACAGTTTCATCGTGGGGCTAAGACTCATGTAGGCATTCACCAATGGTGGGATGTTGTAACCGAGCTTACGGATTTCAGAGTTCAATATACGATAGTCACTCTTAAAATCATCCTTGCAGAAAATGGCGGCAAGCTCATTAATATCTTCTTCCAATTTCAACGGTTTCATCGGCGTGATGAGATTCTCCTTGTCACTAAAATGCTTTTGCAAGAAATAGAGAATCATGTCCCTGCCACGACGGATATAAGAGGGATACATGGTCATCTTACCAAAGAAATACTTGACATCGGGATTGAGTACGGTCAATGCACCAAGACCATCCCAAAGGTTGTCGAGAGCAAAGATGCTCTTGGTGTTCTTGCGCACATTCTGGTATTCAAGGGAAACGAAAGAGCGTCCTAACTCCACCGTATAAGGCATGTATTCTTTCAGGAACTTGTCAGAGAAATGGAACATGTGGCTCGTGGCGAGGATGGGTTGTCCCTTGTCGTCCATCTGCCAATCCTTGCCAAAAAGGTAACGATAGCCGCCAATAATTTCCTCTTCATCGGGATTCCACACGATGAGTTGCTTATAACAATTGTCACAGATATCAAACTCATCGATGTCCATGTCCTTGCCCGTGCCGCCTCCAGCCTCGCGGAAGGCTATCTCACGCAATCGCCCGATTTCTTTCATCACATGGGGGGCATTGTGCGCCGTCACCACAAAAATTCGATTATGACTCTTGTTGGTAGTACGTAACTGCCTGTCAGGTGTCAACTCACTCTTGAGTAATTCCTTACTGATTGGCTGAATGATCTCTTGATCCATCTCTCTTATTGTTAGCAAGACTAAGGTAGTCTGTTTGTTTACGTATCTTTATCTATAACTCGTACACACGATCTTGCACGAATTGCGCCCACTGCGCCGGGGTCTTCGACTTATCGAAAGTTTCCCAAGGGATGGGTTTGCCGAATGCTACACGAAACTTCTTGTGTACATTCTTATACATCTCGTCAACGAGAAACAGCATGGCAACATTGAACTTGAGGTTCAATGCCTTGCAGATGTTAGCGATGCGATAGAACTTATCGGAATTTTGCCCACTGAAATGAATGGGCACGATGTCGCGCTTCGTCTGGACGCTCTTGGAAATAAAGGTCTTTTTCCAAGGCAAATCATGAATCTCACCTTTGATTTTGCGTGAACAAAGCCCTGCGGGAAACATCAACATATGGTGGTCGCTCTTAAACCCAGCATCAACCATAGCGGGGAAGTCTCGGCTCTGATTGCCAGTTTTATTAATAGGAATGCCCAAGGGGGCAAGCCCAGGAAGGTACATCAGAAAGTCGTTGACCAAATAACGGAAATTACCATCATAATGCTGACCAATGATAGAACCTAAGGCGACACCGTCTGCCCCTCCAAGGGGATGATTGGAAACGAATGTATAGAGTTTGCCATCATCTTTTGAGGGAAGGTTCTCCTCCCCTACTAACTCCAACGTCATATCCAAATAACGAACACACTCCGTCAACCATTCAGTACCTTTAAGATGACGGCTCTCCCAAAGAAAGGCATTCACTCTATCTTGGTGGACTATGTGTTTCAACCAAGACACCAACGGGCGAGGCACCCATTTGGCCTTATCACCCATCTTGTTTCGAATTACCTCATCAATGTCTATCGTCTTCTTAAATGTATCATCCATGATTCATTCATGCTTTCAAATTGCAAAAATAACACATCTTTTTGGAATAAATGACATTTTTACACGAAAATGTTAAATAAAAATACATTTTGATCATTCTGACACCAAACACATATACACAGATGATATACAAGCATGAAATCAAGAACAATATTGATAGGCAAAGAAAAAAGAGGGATGTACCTATAAAAATGGCACATCCCTCTCCACTTGTGTTATCGGCATAGTTTTTAGATTTATCAAAGTGAACGGACACGCACAAAAGACGTTCCATGATGCAAATATAGCAAACATTAGTCAAATAGCTAACAAACACGGTGACAAGGACGTGAGAATT
>JAFYZV010000093.1 GCA_017548525.1 Prevotella sp. | reverse complement strand
CCTATGATAATTCTCTTCAGATATTGCAGATACTATATAGTTCCTATCACGGCGATTGATGAACTTTGTTCCGCCACCAGTCTTCTCATTAATAACAGCAATCACGATATCTAATATTAGGCTACGTACTTGTTTTGCTTTCTCACTTGTAGTAAGAAGCATCCCGATGTTGAGGAAAGAGCGAAAGTCAAAGACACCAAGTCGAACAGTTTTGATACCGAAATCGATTTCGGTATCAAAACGTGACTTGAAATCTTTCAGTTCCTCGCCTGTTAACACCTTATATCCATTCTTATGCAACTCGTTTTCATTAGCAGATAAGCAATTTTCGATAGTGCGAAGATCTACTTCATAGAAATCTGCTGCCATCTGTTTTGTTACATACAGCACACCTTTGTATTCAAGAGGTTTAATCTCCAACGCTTCACGAATACGTGGCAAAGCTATAGGATTGTTCAGAATATTCTGCCTACTAATTTCAGACGTCGTTAAGTCTTTTGCCATAATAATACGATTTCTTGTTACAATGCAAATATAAACATTCTCTACTTATATAAAAAAAGTTACATGTTCAACTGTGAAATAATAAATAAGATGTTTTTTACTCCCTATCTTATTTGCTTAATAAACGTTTTAATTCAATAAACTTCTCTGGTATCTCGAGTTTATCCCAACGATACACCTTGCAATCAGAATAGTCTCCGAAGTCATCACTTTTCTTATTACGCTGATATACACGTATCTGGTTTTTGTCACACAAAATAAAGACTTGGGGTGATGCCCATTTTGCGTAAGTCAAAGCCTGACCGTAATCCGTCTTTATCTGCGGTATATCTTTCATGAATTCTTTTACTTCAATCACAACTTTTGCTTTCAGATGTACACCAGAGCCCTTCATGTGCAAGCAGAAATCTGGTCGTTTACCCGTGGATCCGTGTCCCGCAGGTAAATTGACCTGTTGTTCGTAATCTTCTCCTCTTTTAAATCCCATCTTTTCTAATAGAGGAATAAGCATCTTGTTTTCTACATCCTTTTCGTCACTAATAACCACATCTAAATCGAATTTCGGCTCATACAAAGCCGGCAATACAGATGTGTCAAAGCCTTTGCCTTCAAGCATATTCTTTATTTCTTTATAATCCTTTGCTGTTACAGACCAGCCACTAACATCTTGAAAATTCTTGCTTACAAAATTGCCTTTAGAATCCCGCGCTTTAAAATATTCACTATTCTTAAACTCCTCAAAAGTAATTGCCTTATCATCGGGAATCTCTATCTTTTTTCCTATGATGCTATAAGAATAGTAATGTCCAAAAGGGTCAACAAAGCCATCTTCGAGAGCCGTCCATACGGCATTGAGTTTCTTAACAGGAGATTTTTCGTAGAAGAGCATAATGTCGCCTTTACTTGTCAATTGGTTTGATTGCCAGAATCCCGACTCCATAGTCTTCTCCCCTTCTCCATAATTGCCTACAAGAATCCATGCTTGTTCTGGTACAGATGGCATTGGCTTATTGTATTCCGCTTCCATCTCTTCTTTCATGTTTGTTAGCTCATAGTCAAATAAGAACGCACACAGTTCTCCAAAATCCTGAAGCTCATTTTCAATAGAGAACTGGCAAATGGCATTACATATATGAATATAATATAACCAACGCCCACGATAATCTGAACGAAGTGGTATCTCCTCAGGAAGGTTAAATTCATATTTCTCAGCTATCTTTTTGAAATAAACGAATTGCATTACAAATAAATTTGGTATAAAATACTCTGGCATATATGAGCTTAACACAGTTGACAGAATAATATTGTTACTAAGAATATTTTTGAAACCGATTTGCGGAGCATCGAATATACTTACGTTCTCATCTTCTACTGCCAAGAAGTGGGTAAGCTCCCCAAAGAATTCTCCATGGTTAAATTCATCCCATTCGGAATCACTTTTAGGTAGAAAATCCTTTATGAGATTATTAAAATAAGTCAAAGCTTTTAGCTGCCGTTGCTCTTCCTTTTTGCTCGTGTTTTTTGAGAATTCAGGATCAAAGCGTTTGATGACTTCTAACATTTCTTCCACTGTAGCTTCAGAAGTTGTTAGGTGGTTAAATATCGCAATTACCTCTTTACCTTCTGGACTCTTTTTATAACGCTCCCAGTTTGTCTTCAAAATCTTTTTCATATAACATTATTATTTGTATGTTAATCAATTGGGTTATAGATATTGGCTTGTGAATTGATACGAGAATGTTTAAATTAGTTGTTAACAAATGGCAAGCGGAATTGGCAATGTTGCCAATCGGAGCATCCGTAGGCGGTTTTGCCTTTGATGATGGTACCTTTTCCGCATACGGGACATGGCTTGCCGATGAGGGTATCGGAGGGTTTTAGCGTTGTTTCCTTCTTGGCGGTTTGGCGTTTAGGTTTCTTTGGTTTCGGTTGTTCGTCAGTAGTAAAGGTGATGTGGCGTGTGTTGTTTTCCCGCATCACGTCGTTGACGATGGTGGTGATTTGTTGTTTCAGTTCTTCCACGAATTGTGCGGCATCGTATTTGCGATGTTCGATGTCACGAAGTTTCTTCTCCCAGATGCCTGTCAACTCGCAACTCTTTAATAGTTCTTCCTTGATGATGTCGATGAGTTCGATGCCCGTAGACGTGGCGATGAGGTTCTTCCGCTCGCGTCGGATATAATGCCGTTTGAAGAGCGTCTCGATGATGCCCGCCCTTGACGAAGGTCTTCCTATGCCATTTTCTTTCAATGCGGCACGTAGCTCCTCGTCTTCCACGAACTTGCCCGCCGTTTCCATGGCTCTCAACAATGTGGCTTCCGTATAGTATTTGGGCGGTGTGGTCCATTTCTCCGTGAGGGTGGGTTGATGTGGCCCGCTTTCTCCCTTGACAAAATTGGGCAAGGTGCGCTCTTCGTTTTCTTTCTTCGCATCATCTTCTTCCACGGTTTTTGCCTCCGAGGCATATACGGTGCGCCATCCAGGGGAAAGGATTTCCTTGCCTGTCACCTTGAACTCGATGCGTTCTGTATCTTCGGGAGAACCAACTTCGCCCAATACCGTGGTCGTGGAAAACTTGCAATCGGGATAAAAAGCGGCGATAAACCGTTTCGCAATAAGGTCGAACACGTTGCGCTCCATGTCGGAGAGGGCTTTTGGCACAACTCCCGTGGGTATGATGGCGTGGTGGTCGGTCACCTTCGATGAGTCGAACACCTTTTTTGTCTTAGGCAGAGGCTTCCCTCCCAATGGCCTGACGATAGCTGCGTAGGGTTGTGTGTTGCCGAAAGTCGTCTGGTACAAGCCATTCATGATGTTCGGACACTTGGGATATACGTCATCGGGAAGGAATTGGGTGTCTACACGGGGGTAAGTGGTGATTTTCTTCTCATAGAGACTTTGGATGAGATTGAGTGTTGTCTCGGCGGAATAGGCGAACTTCTTATTACATTCCACTTGCAGGGAGGTGAGGTCGAAGAGCCTTGGGGGAGCTTCGGTGCCTTTCTTCTTTTGCACGTCGGTCACGGTAAACGGTTTTCCCTCGATGGTGGCAAAAGCTTTCTCGCCCTCCTCTTTCGACGTGAACTTCCCCTTGGTGGCGGTGAATTGCGTGTCGCGGTAGATGGTAGCAAGAATCCAGTATGGTTCGGACTTGAAGTTGTCTATCTCCTTTTGGCGGTTCACGATGAGCGCGAGAGTAGGGGTTTGCACCCTTCCGATGCTCAACACCTGGCGGTTCTGTCCATATTTCAACGTGTAGAGGCGCGTGGCGTTCATGCCGAGGATCCAGTCGCCTATAGCTCTTGATAGTCCTGCCAAGTAGAGAGGTTGGTATTCCGACTGGTCTTTGAGCGTTTGGAAGCCCTCCTTGATGGCCTCGTCAGTCATCGAGGAAATCCATAACCGACGCACGGGGCATTTGGCTTGTGCCTTTTGCATCACCCATCGTTGTATCAACTCACCCTCTTGACCTGCGTCACCACAGTTGATGATGCCATCGGCTTGTTGCATGAGTCGCTCGATGATGGCGAATTGTTTCTTGATACCGTCATCCTCGATGAGCTTGATGCCAAATCGCTGGGGCAGCATGGGCAATGCCGAGAGGCTCCAATGCTTCCAATTGGGTTGGTAATCGTGTGGTTCCTTGAGGGTGCAGAGATGTCCGAAGGTCCATGTCACTTGGTAGCCATTGCCCTCCATGTAGCCCTGCATGGACTTGGTGGCACCGATGATTCGTGCGATGTCACGTGCCACGCTGGGTTTCTCTGCGATGCAAACTATCATATATAAATAGGTATAGGAAGCAGGCGTGGTTAATAACCTAAGTCTTCACCCACAAGAATGACAATATGACGCTTTGCGGGATGTGACATTCGCTGGATGCTGATGTAATTGCAGATAGAATTGGGCGACTTGCAATCGTGGCAGGTACCATCTACTTGGCAAGGCGTGTTGAAGTCGAACCGTGCCATGTTCCACGGAGCTGCGGTGGAGCGAGCGCGTTTGATGGCTGCATCTACATCTTGGCACACCTTGTTAAGGCCAATGACTAAGATGACGTGAGTCGGTTCCCACGTGATAGCTGCCACACGATTGCCGTTTCCGTCGATGTTAACGATGACCCCATCCTCGCTGATAGCGTTAGCCGATGCCAAGTAAAAATCGCATTCAAAAGCCTTGCGATAGATTCGCAACTTGTCTTCCTGCGTGGTTACGTCGTCGCGGTCGTACACTTGATAGTTGCCGTTTTTAAGGAAGGTGGTCAATCCGATGTCCCTGATGCTATATGACCCACCCCAAGAGATGGAGCTTCCCTCTGGTATGATGTCTTTTACCTTATCGATTACGTCTGCCCCCGTAGGACAATAATAAGCGTCGTAATGTCTTTTGTGTAAATTGTCAATCAATTTCTGGGCAAGTTTGCCGTTCCTCAATTCGCGTGGAGTTGCCATGATAATCTTTCGTGTATGGGTTATAATTGATTTTCGCATACAAATGTATAAACATTTTACTGAAAGACAAAGGAGTTTGTATGAAAAAATAATCTTTTCCCGTTTTACCATTTGTATGTAATAGACGAATAATGGATTGATTATTGATTCGTAGTTTGCAAACATAATTCAATATATTAAATTAAAAATAATATATTTTGTTAATATTGCTAAATCATCGGTAAATAATTAACATTTCTATGTTAAATAATTAAGAAACCCGTATCTTTGCGGTGTCAATTCCAATGAAATGGCATTAATATGAAACAGAGAACGATTTGGACGATAGCGATAATCATGGGACTCTCCTTCCTTGGATTGCTTTTACTTCAGTTGCAATACATCCGTGAGATGGCAGAGATGAAGAAGGAGCAGTTTGACGAGTCGGTGAATCGCGCCCTTTACCAAGCCAGTCGTAACTTGGAATTGAACGAAACGTTACGTTATTTGGAGAAGGATGTCAACGAGACGGAACGGCGGGCATTCAGCAAAGACTCGATGGGGTCACGCTCTGGCGTTCCTGATGGCACCATGCAACAGTCACACCAGTATTCGGTGGCGGGCAAGGATGGTACGGTTTATTCTTCCTTTGAGCTGAAAACCATTGCCACAAAGCCCTCCAAGATGCCCAAGGGGATGATTCTCCGCACCGACAAGAATGTCATTTCTGAGGCGAGCAAGTCGATGCAAGAGATTGTTCACAATCGTTTCGTCTACCAAAAGGCGTTGCTCAACGAGGTGGTTTATTCCATTCTTTATTCCGCATCCGAGAAACCGCTGAAGGAAAGGATCAACTTTAAGTTGCTCGACCGTGACCTCAATGCCGAGTTGATGAACAATGGCATCAAGATACCTTATCACTTCAAGGTGTTGACACAAGACGGTCGAGAGGTGTATCGCTGTTCTGAATACTCCGAAGAGGGGGAGGAATACACCTATTCACAGGTGCTTTTCCGCAACGACCCTCAATCGAAGATGGGGGTGTTGAAGGTGCATTTCCCAGACATCAACAGCTATATCTTCTCGTCGGTGCGCTTCATGATTCCCGCCGTTATCTTCACCATCGTCCTGTTGATTACGTTTATCTTCACCATTTTCGTGATATTCCGCCAGAAACGGTATTCGGAAATCAAGAACGACTTTATCAACAACATGACCCATGAGCTGAAGACCCCCATCGCAAGCATATCACTCGCCTCGCAGATGCTCAACGACGAGAGCGTCAACAAGACCCCAGCGATGATGAAACATCTTGGAACGGTCATCAACGATGAGACGAAGAGACTGCGTTTCTTAGTGGAGAAGGTGTTGCAGATGTCGATGTTCGACCGCAAGAAGGCGGTGTTCAAGAAAAAGGAACTCGACCTCAATGAGATGGTGGAGGGGGTTGCCAATTCGTTTACCCTGCGCGTGGAACATACTGGAGGCAAGATCTACACCGACATAGGAGCCATCGACTCTGCTATCTACGTGGATGAGGTGCATTTCCAGAATGTCATCAACAACCTACTTGACAATGCCGTGAAGTACAGGAAGCCCGATCAACCGATAGACATCTACCTCCGTACTTGGAACGATAAGGATAGCTTGTATCTCTCCGTTCGCGACACTGGCATGGGCATCAAGAAGGATAACCTCAAGAAAGTGTTCGACAAATTCTATCGTGTCCATACAGGTAATGTCCACGACGTGAAGGGATTTGGCCTCGGACTGGCATACGTGAAGAACATCGTGGACCTCCATAGCGGCGAGATCAAGGTTGATAGTGAATATGGAAAGGGTACTACGTTTACCATCAAGTTACCAATAATCAAAGAATCATAACATCTAAAAACAATCATTATGGAAGAGAAATTGAAAATTTTATTGTGCGAAGATGACGAGAACCTCGGTATGTTGCTTCGCGAGTATTTACAGGCAAAAGGCTATACCACCGAACTTTGCCCTGACGGGGAGGCTGGTTATCGGGCTTTCCTTAAAACCAAGTTTGACATTTGTGTGCTTGACGTGATGATGCCTAAGAAGGACGGCTACACCTTGGCACAAGATATTCACCAGGCGAATGCAGAGATGCCCATCATCTTCTTGACAGCCAAGACTTTGAAAGAGGATATTCTTGAGGGCTTTAAGCTCGGTGCAGACGACTATATCACCAAACCATTCTCCATGGAAGAGCTGGTGATGCGCATTGAGGCTATCCTTCGCCGTGTGCATGGCAAGAAGAGCAAGGACTCCACGTTGTATCACATTGGACGTTTCACATTCGACACCCAGAAGCAATTGCTCACCATTGGCGACAAACAGACCAAGTTGACGACCAAGGAGAACGAACTCCTCGCCCTCCTTTGCGCCCATGCCAATGAGATCTTGCAGCGTGACTTCGCGTTGAAGACCATCTGGATTGACGATAACTACTTCAATGCCCGCTCGATGGATGTGTATATCACCAAGTTGCGCAAGCACTTGAAGGACGATGACCAGATAGAAATCATCAACATCCACGGCAAGGGATATAAGCTGATTACACCCGAAGAGGATTGAAAAAACAAGAAAAGCAGCCGCCAAAAGTTAAATAGAGTTAATCTTTTGGCGGCTGATTCTTATGTTAACCGTAAATTACAGGATTTATTCGTACCTTTGCACTCCCCAAATACCCATTGTTTGGGTGGGTCGAAATAGATAATCAAGAGATGCCGTGGAGGCTGTGTTAAGTGCTGGCACGATGCCAGACGCCTTGCGGATTAACCGTTTAAATAAAAATAATGTACGCAATTGTAGAAATTAACGGTCAGCAGTTTAAGGTGGAAGAGGGCAAAAAGCTCTATGTGAACCACATGCAAGATGCCGAGGAAGGCGCAACTGTTGAGTTTGACAAGGTGCTTCTCATTGACAATGAGGGCGCAGTCACAGTTGGTGCTCCCACTGTCGAAGGGGCAAAAGTAGTAGTAGAAGTTGTGAACCCATTGGTGAAGGGCGAGAAAGTCATCGTCTTCAAGATGAAACGCCGCAAGGACTATCGCAAGAAGAGAGGTCATCGCCAGCAGTTCACAGAGGTAAAGGTTAAATCAGTTATCGCTTAAAGTTTAGGAGGATTTACAAATGGCTCATAAAAAAGGTGTAGGTAGTTCTAAGAACGGACGCGAGTCAGCATCGCAGAGATTAGGCGTTAAGATTTGGGGCGGACAGAAATGTATCGCTGGAAACATCATTGTGCGCCAGCGCGGTACGAAGCACAATCCCGGCAAGAATGTCGGTATTGGCAAGGATGACACCCTCTATGCACTCATCGACGGCACAGTACAATTCCACAAGGGACGCCGCGACAAGAGTTATGTAAGCGTCTTACCAGAGGTATAGATAGCATTCATTTGCCACAGATTCCACAAAGGAATTGTGGGTTTCATGATATTAAAGTTGGGCAACATCACGTTGCCCAGCTTTTTTTATTGGGTTTTGAGGAGTAAAAGTATCGGTTGTCGGGTTCAATGTTGTCTGTTGTCGGGAACAAAGGTATCATTTATCACCTTGCGCCTATAGCCGAAAACCCTTGCGCCTATAGCCAAAAGGGTTTGCGGCTATAGCCAAAATAAATCAAATAGAAAAGGATGAATATCGATAAAAGTGTGTTCCTTGTAGACAAGGATGATTATCGATCAAGGCAGTTGTCTAACTCTTGCGCAATCTTCTCCTTATCTATGCTCTGTCCGATGAATACCAGTTTCTGCATACGGTCGCCATATTGGTCATCCCAGTCACGGAGTAAGCCAGGCTCCCGTTGCATGAGTTGCATCAGTTCTGCCTCGGGCATGGTGGCATACCAATTGCCCGCGTTGCGAAGATTGAACTGTCTGCCCGCTTGTTCAAAGACATAGCAGATGTCGCTCTCGTCTGCAAACCAGCATATTCCCTTGGCACGAATGATGTTCTTGGGCCAGCGACGGGCAACAAACTCATCAAACAATCCGATGTTGAAAGGTCTACGTTGGTAATACACGTATGTGCCGATGCCGTATTCCTCTGCCTCCCCTTCGTCTTCGTGGTGATGGTGGTGTTCGTAATGATGCTCATGATGATGTTCATGTTCGTGGTGATGTTCATGTTCGTGGTGATGTTCATCAT
>JAFYZV010000092.1 GCA_017548525.1 Prevotella sp. | reverse complement strand
TGGGCATGATGGTAAAGGTCACTATCCTTGCTCCGGGCTTCGGCATTGAGGATGTAGATGGCATGAATGCCCACCTTGGAAAAAAACACACTCAAGAAGATACCATCCGTATGGCGGAAGAAGAGGAGAGAAAAGCCAAAAACGACGACCGTCGCAAGCGTTATTATAACGACGAGAAGAATCGTTCGCAGAAGAAACGCCGCAAACAAATCTTCCTTTTCCGCTTGGAAGACCTCGACAATGAGGATGTTATCCTCTCCGTGGAGAACACTCCCACATATAGACGCACCCGCCAAATGCTGGAAGATATCAGCAACCAGGCTATGGGAACTCCCAAAAAGACAGAGGAGGAAGATGCTGAAGACGTGCGCGGTGTCATCAGCTTTGCTTGATAGTCACCACCACACACCTCCCATTATAAGAAGGAGATACGACTATTATCACATCAACTACAGGGCTTGGATTCTTTAACCAAGTCCTGTCTTTTCTTTTTCTATGGTCTATATGTCTCCAATGCAAAACTATGAAAATCCATCTATGTACCGTCTGTTTATACAACCTTGTTCAGTTGGTACATCAGAGATAAGAAGTGTTACAAAGGGCAAAGACGAGTCCAATTAATATTCGTACTTTTGCAAGCTATTTGTAAATCAGGAAAAGAATAACTATTATCATAAAAACATGGGAATGAAAAAAATCATTTTGTCTTTATTTTGCATACTGTCATTACAGGCTAATGCTCAATTATCATCCAACAAAGACAAGTTCTTAGGAAACATTACAACTGGATGGGGAAGCGACATGAACACTTCAGGATTCGACTTTTCGAAATTCTGGAACCAAGTGACCCCCGAAAACGCTACCAAATGGTCCAGTGTGGAGGGTACACGCGGATCATTCAGTTGGTCGGGAGCCGACAAGGCAGCCAACTATGCCAAACAGCATAATTTCCCATTCAAGTTCCACACGTTGGTATGGGGATCCCAATATCCTGATTGGGTAAACAACTTATCTGTGGAAGAACGATACAAAGCCATCGAAAGATGGATGAATGCAGTTAAGTCTCATTATCCAAATCTGCAAATGATAGATGTCGTAAATGAGGCGATAGATGGTCACCAAGCCAACACTCCTATCATCAAGGCGGCACTTGGTGGCGACGGTGTGACGGGTTACGACTGGATTATCCGCGCCTTTGAAATGGCAGCAGAACGATGGCCTGATGCCATCCTCATATACAATGACTTCAACACCTTCCAATGGAACACCGACCAATTCATAGACCTCGTTCGCACTTTGCGTGATGCTGGTGCGCCCATCGACGCTTACGGGTGTCAGTCACATGACCTAACAGACTGCAATTTGAGTACCTTCAAATCATCAATGAGCAAAATACAAAACGCGTTGAAGATGCCCATGTACATCACGGAATATGATATAGGCACAAGTGATGACGATTATCAGAAGCAACGATATCAAGAGCAAATCCCAGTGATGTGGGAAGCAGACTATTGCGCAGGCATTACTCTTTGGGGATGGATTTATGGTCAGACATGGACTACCGACGGAAACTCTGGTCTCATCCGCAACAGGCAGGAGCGTCCAGCATTAACTTGGCTACGCGAATACATGCAGACAGATGCCGCCAAGAACGCTAAGAGTCCCTTCCCAGACATGGTTAAGGAGGCATCTGTGTATGTGCGTCCACAATCCCTCAGCGTGACCAAAGGCGAGACAATGACTATTGAAGTTCGCGCCCGCCTAAAAACGAAAACCATTGACCATATTGACTTATATGTGAATAACAGCCTATACCAAACCTTGACAGAAGCTCCTTACATAGCAGAATATGTTCCCCAAACTGCAAGAAAATATACTGTGAAAGCAGTTGTAACAGCAACGGATGGGACTCAATATGAACGTCTTTCTGGCTTCACTGCATTTAATAGCAGAACGCCATACAACGGAGCCATCACTTTACCTGGCACCTTACAATTTGAAAACTTTGACGCTGGCGGTGAAGGATTGACCTTCCACGACAGCGACACGAATGATGAAGGCGGCACAAGCTATCGCTCCAATAACGGCGGTGTAGACATCGTTTCGGGTAATGGAGGCTATGCCATTGGCTATACGGCAGCGGGAGAATGGATGGAATACACCGTTGATGTGCAGAAAGCTGGTATTTATTCCTATGAGGTGTATGCGTCTTCTGGTCTCGACGGCTCAGGATTCAGCGTCAGCCTTGTTAAAGACGGCACCACTACGCCCCTCTGCACAGTCAATGTTCCCAAGACAGGAGATAACACATGGGACAACTACCGTGTCATCAAGGGTACATTTAGTGCACCATTGTCAACAGGCAAACAAATCCTACGCGTCACCATTGACGCTCCTTATTGCAACATTGACAAGATGGTTCTCAATAACACTTCCACAGACACAGCTGATCCCAATTTCCACATCTATCTCAGTTTCGGACAGTCGAACATGGAGGGAAATGCACAATGGGAGACTGCTGACAATGACTATGTTGACCCACGTTTCCAAATGCTGGCAACAACCAACTTCGATAGTCCTAAACGTTCCTTGGGAGAATGGTATACCGCCTATTGCCCCATTGTCAGCCCGGTTGGCAAACTCGGCATGTCTGACTATTTTGGACGAACAATGGTGGCTGCAATGCCCTCTAACGTGAAAGTGGGTGTCGTTGCCGTAGCCATGGGAGGCTCTCCCATCGAGATGTTTGACAAAGACAAGTACCAACAAAAATTGTCAGAAAACCCGAATGAATGGTGGGCAACTCTGTCAAAGAACTACTATGGTGGCAACCCATACGGCCGTCTTATTGAAATGGGCAAAAAGGCCAAGGAGGTAGGTGTCATCAAGGGAATCTTGTTGCATCAAGGCTGTTCTAACTGCGGTGACCCCAATTGGCCCAATATGGTGAAGAAGATATACAACGACATCCTTAACGACCTCGGGCTACAAGCTGCCGACGTACCACTCTTCGTGGGCGAGACCGAGCGTGAAGACATGGGTGGTGGTTGTGCTTACCATAATACGGTAGTCGCCAAGATTCCCAGTGTCATTCCCACAGGGCATGTGGTGAGTTCGGAAGGCATTCCAGGAAACGGCATGGATGCTTGGCACTTCTCAGCTGCTGGTTATCGCATATTTGGAAAACGTTACGCATACGAGGCTTTACGCACGATGGGCATAGAGCCTAAAGCATACACGGGTTACCAGATGCCAAATAACATGAAGAACTTTATGACCCCGAAAAGTTTCGACACAATCTTGACGGGTAAGGGTGGAAGCACCATGTCATTGAAACTGATGGTAACCTTTGCCGATGGTCATCGGGAGGATCTTACTCGGGATGCAACCTTCAGTAGCAGCGACTATACCATTACCAACGGCAAAATCAAGCTTGGCGAAGATGGTACAACAGGCACCGTAACGGCAACCTTCACCGACTTCATGGGCGAGACACACCACGTCACTCTCCATATCACGGCAACCGAATCATCATATGTCAGTTTGACGGGAATCGACCAAATTAGCCAACAAAACTTCTTCATACTCAATGAAGAAGACGGCAAGATGTTCTATGGCAGCGATAACCAAAACCTCGGATATGACACCTCAGAAACGGTACTTGCCAATAGCGGTATCGTAGGTTACATGTTCAAAGCAGAGAAAGTGGGAAGTAATTATCTTCTTAGACTCATCAAACTCGATGGCACTGAATATAGTATATGGGGTAGCCCAGGCTATCTTAACTCACAACCCACAGATGGATGGTGTAGTTTCATCCTCGGTCTCAACAACCAAAACGGCCAAGACATCAAGGATGGAGCCTTGTGGGATATACAGTATGTCAATGATAAAGGGTTCGCATTGAAGAATATCGGCACGGGTCTGTATCTGAAAGATGCAACGCCTGCGAAGTATGATACTCCCACCTATTTTAATTTCTGCATACCAAGTAACCTCTCACATATCAACACCATCATCCAACCCGGAAAGGCAGATGACATCATCTACAATATCCAAGGATTAAGGATAACCACCAAAGATCATTGGGCAGAAATCCCCTCTGGACTATACATAGTGAATGGTAAAAAGGTCGCAAAACGATAAATCACATAATTAAAGCACCATTCTATGAGCCGTCCAAGCCATTTGGACGGCTCATTCAAAGGTTTTTGACGACCAAAGAATGGTACTTTTCCAAGAAATAATCCCCACACAATTCATATAAAACCGATATATGTTATACCCATTATTACATACTAAACGTTTATTTTCAATCATTTTGACATCTTGCTGGACAATATGTGTTTTAGCACATCAAAATGCCGTCCAAGAGATAAATGATAACAAGCCCCAAGGCAAATTCATCGTCAAGAACGTGGCAAGG
>JAFYZV010000091.1 GCA_017548525.1 Prevotella sp. | reverse complement strand
GCTTGTATGGAAATATGCAGCGAAATATAATCCTTTATTAAAATGTTATAAGACTTACTTAGATGTAGGTGAAGCGATGGCCAATGAAGTAGATGAAATAGACAACTACATGTCAGGTCAGTGGGTCTGGCAAAGACTTATTGAGGGAGAAGGCATCTACAAGATTAAGGTTCGCAAGTATTCAAACGATAAGGGGGTAAGATACTTCAAAGGAGAGAATTTCTGGCCTCATAAGGATTATAAAGGTCGCAATATTGACCATAATGGACAAATAAAGTCGGTTCGTATTACGTTGATTGCTCCTGACGGTTCTTCTGAAGGTCATATAGCTGAAAGTGAATCATACGAAACAAACTATGATGGCGACGAGGTTATTATCAAGAATGTGGTTTTCCCAGGAAAAAATAATACTAATTATGCTGGAGCAGAAGCTTGGATGACTATTACTTGGAAAAATAACCGTGTCACACACGTGCCTTTGCTTGATAAGAATTTCGTGAAGTTAGAGAATGGCAAACAAAGTAGTACAAAACCTCTAACTATGACCGTAGAACTACAGTCTGAAACAAACATGAACCCTGAGAACATAGCAAATAAGTTAACAATCGTAAAACCAGAAAAGAATATATGGGATATTATATTTTAGTCATATTCGCTTGTTGGCTATTTGTGCCAGAGAAGGCGCAAGGACAGGAAGTGACCTTTCTTTCTCCCGTTGTGGAGGAGGGGATTCGCCAACATCTTGGTCTCACTGAGTGTGAGAATATCAGATTCGAACAATTGGATACCATTACCTCACTTGATCTTTCGAGACGAGGTGTTACCGACATCTATGATCTTGTGCTTCTACCTAAGTTGCGCAACTTGAATTTAAGTGACAATATGGTGGATGACTTGAGGCCATTGAATGTACTTGATTCATTGGAGTGGGTTGACTTGCGCTTCAACAGCTTGAAGGGCATCAACGAACTGATGTACGCCAATGCCAAGAAGATGACAGTAAACGTGGCATTCAATTACATCAAGGATTTTTCCTTGTTCGGTTCTATGTCGTCATGTAATTTCATTTTGGAAGGGGCTTTGCTTCAGATAGATGAAAATGCTCCCTATTTCGACGTAAGCCAATTCATCTGTGATGCATCGGAGAGTCCTGCGGTTATTCATGGTCTTGTGCGTACCAACATGGAAGGGGCGGCACGGTTGGAATGTGAAGGCGAAAATATTGGAGTGCCAGCCGAAGGCGAGTTTTTCAAG
This sequence comes from Prevotella sp., assembly GCA_017548525.1. GTDB lineage: Bacteria > Bacteroidota > Bacteroidia > Bacteroidales > Bacteroidaceae > Prevotella. The sequence continues at coordinate 6,618 of JAFYZV010000091.1, read as the reverse complement.
CAATCACTACGCTATGATGGCAAAGCGACTGTGCAAGTTATTCTTACCAATGGCGAGCAAGGCGATACCACTTGGTTGGTGCCATTGCAGACTTATCAAGTTGAAGCAGGTAAGACAGTCACGATAGAATCGGGATTGCCAGAAGACTATACAATCCAAGGGTTTACGCCAGCACTTCAGGGAACGATGCAGATTGATGGTACTTCTTTGAGCTACAATGCCTCTAATGGTTTTGAATATGAGAAAATCATGTATGGTTTCTATCGTAATGGTGTGTTTAAAGGCATCGCGAAGGTTATCCTGACGAGCGAAGGATTATCAGAGGGCTTAGACGAAGTAACTCTAACGGATGGCATAGATATGGCAGGAAGCCAGAGTTCTTCTCTGAAAGTCTCGTATCATGACAATGTGCTGAACGTTAGATGTATGTCAGAAACCTTGGCTGATGAGTCTTTCATTGATGTGTTTGACGTATCGGGAAAAGTGCTTTCCACCAAGCGTGTAGACAGTCGCCATGGTATTGATGAGCAAATCAGCATTGGCCGTTTGCCTAAACCCGCTATCATCGTCAGGGTGAGAAGTGGTAATAAGGTTTATTCAGAGAAATTGCTTACCCTATAGGATGCGCAAGCATCTTATAGGGGCTGATCGGGTAATCCTTCTGGCAGTTAAGTATATCATATAGGAACGAACACGGATGACACGAATAATGACATTGTGAGTAATTCGTCATTTTTGTGTTATTCGTGTTCGTAAATCAATAAACATATTTGCTAAGATATGATTCTTGATGATTGACAGGACAATTGTCTTTGAAGGTTGTTTGAAAAACAGTCAATCGCCTTCGGCGAGAAATTTCACAAAATCCATTTCAAAATCCCACAAAATCATTATTATTTTAACCATTTGAATTCAATTTTGTACAATTTCTGCACGAAGTGCATCATCTGTCATTTGCTTATCTAATTGACTTTCCCTGATAGTAAAACGAACATGCCCCTGTACGAAAGAGTACGAGGGGGCATGTACTGTCAAATAAAAATGTTACAAGAATGTTATTCGTTGTTGCTGAGAATGTAACCCAAGATGGCTGTCGCGTCGGTGATATTGATGTCACCGTCGTCATTCCAGTCTGCTACGTCCGCATGGAATATCTCTGGCGTGTTGCCTAAGATATGGCTGACGACCGCCACGACATCACCGATGTCTATCTTTCCGTCGCCGTTCACGTCGCCTTTCTGTAATTGAGTAGACTCTTCAATCTCCTTGTATAGGGCAGGATATTTCTGCGTACCCTTATAGCAACGGAACATCAAGCCTGTAGACATGGCATTATACTGCAAATAGTAAGCGGTTTGGTAGAGGTTGTTGATATAAGCCTTGCCGTCTGTGAAAGAGATTGCCCATTCCGTACCCGTTGCCGTGGGGGATGTTTGTGTGTTCAGTGTGTTTTTTGCCTCGGTGAGAGCAAGGTAATTATCGCCATCCTTGATGAGCCAATTGCCATTGGCAGAACTCTCTATCACGAGGGCGACTGCTTCGTTGCTCGCATCATTGAGGTCGATGACGCTCTCTTCGATGGTGACATCCCCAGGTATTCCCCTGTAATTTTCAAATCCATCGTAAGCAACGGAGCCGTCCTCATACACCAATAGGTAATTCTTGCCAGACTCCAAGTCGTCTTCGCTGGTTATCAGGCGGTATCTACCCGTGCCAACGGTTGGGTCATCGGGATTAGGAGCTTGTTTAACGGTGAGCGTATAGGTAGCGGAACCCTCATTGTATTCATCGTTTCCAGCGAAAGAAGCGGTGATGACGGTCGTGCCAATGCCAACAAGAGTCACCTCACCCGTTGTTCCGTCCACGGTAGCCACATGCTCATTGCTACTCGAATAGGCAACTTCAAGTCCTTCGGGCTGGGTGGTCAACGTCGGTTCGTCAAAGCTCTCGCCCAATGTCGCCGTGCATTCGGTCTCGCTGAAGGTCATCGTCACGTCTTGCTTGGTAACCGTTCCGTCATCGTATTCCATGTAAAGGTTGGCACGAATCATGCTTGTGCTTGGGTTACTCGTATATGTGGTGAATCGGGGGCTGCTGACGTTGTAGAGCATTGTACCATATTCGCCGAATGTCATGATAACACCGCCATCATAATCAGAGAGAGTCCACAATTGCTCATTGTCGCCGTAAGCCAATTTCTTGGTGGTTGTGGCATAGAGATACTGCCCGTCTTCATTCATCAGAGAATAACCTGTGCCACTCTCATCGAGGGTGAATACCGTTACGTTGTCGTCTATGGTGGCAATGTCATTGTCGATGGTGATGTCTTGCTTGGTGAGGATGGAATTGCTCAATGCCCCAGCGGCAGTCTGCTTGCTGCCACAAGCGATGATATACCGCATACCGCTCACCAGGTCGCTCGTCGATTCCACACGCTTGAAAGTGTTGATGTCCCCTGCGGAGGTGCGTATCACATACTTCCCTGTTGCCACCGCGCTCTCCTCGCCATCGGCAATAGCAATTGCCTTGATAGTGGTCGTGGCTTCCACGAGGATTGGTTGTGTGTACGGGGTGCTGCTGGCAGTCGGTGTACTTCCGTCAAGGGTGTAATAGATAGCGGCTCCCTCCGTGTCACAACTGATAGTCACGCTTTGCGGCTCGCTATACACACCAGCCTTGGGAGAGAACGTCGGGGCGGCTACATTGCTTGTGCCAACGAAGTTGAACGAGATGGTACCGTCGGCATTCTGCGTGATATTCTCAACGGAAGAATCCATATAATACGTGCCATCGGTATTTTGGTTGTAGAACTTGGCGGCAGGTGTAGTTGTCTTACTGAATGAATTTTTAGAACCGTATGGGTAGGTGTCGGTAGCCATTCCGTCAAACGTATAGTATTTCGTACCCATGTAGGTGGTATATTGGTATTGGTTGTCGGCGGGAATCCATGTCATGCGCTGGTGGCTTGGGGTGTCATTCGGCGTGTTGTTGGACCATGAAGAAGCGTTGTAGTCCACATGGAGAATCAGCAACCCATCGCCGGGGAGGCTCGCATCCCAGCCTACTAACTGTCTGTTTTCCAAAAGGAAATACTCATTGCTGTTCCCGCCGTTGTAGATGATGTAGCTCTCGCCACCCTCTTGCAGTCCTTTCATACCCGTCACGGCCATGGTGGAAGTCAGTTTGATAGGCTCTTTCCATCCTGCCACCCATCGCTCGTAGCTGGTATAGCCCGCAGGCTGGAAGCCATCGCCATTGTATGAGCCGCCGTCCATGAGGTCCCAGTAGCCCATGCCTTGCCCTCCGCTATAGTCCGTGTCATAGAAATCGGGGTAGCCGAGGCAGTGGCTGAACTCATGGCACATCGTGCCGATGCCGGCGATGGTACCCGATGTGCCGTCCAACTCTGCCCCACAGGCGTATGTGTCAATCTTCACGCCATCCATTGTTTGTGCTCCTTCGCCATCGCCATAATGGGAGGCGGAACTCAAATCCCACTCATGGGGCCAGATGGTGTATGAGGCACCGCCGTCGGCTTCGCCCTTCCCGGCATACACTACATATACTTGTTCCACCTCACCGTCTTTATCCCAATCGTAATCGGCATAGTTCACGTAGCTGTCTGCTTCCTTCAGTGCCTCGATTATCATCTCCGCAGGATGATTATCGTTGCCTTCGGTGTCGTTGCTGCCGTAATATGCCTGTGTGCCAGATACCTCCACGGGTCCCACCACGTCGAATGTCAACTCAAACTGCCCATCACTCTGGGCGTAGAAATAGTCATACATGGAACCGACGAAATTGTCGTGAACGAAATTCTCCTCATTGGCGATGCGCTGATAGAGGGCATTGTTGTTGGCAGACTTGAATGTGGTGCCATCGAAATTAACCAAGATGATTAATCCCTTTTTCTTTCCAGTATAGTTGCCTACACCACCCACCTTGCGTGGAGCCAGACGAGCCGTGCGCCTCGCGTTAGCCTGGGCGCGTTTCACCTTGGCACTTTCCATGACCGCTTGTGCGTCCACGGCTTGGAAGAGGCCTGTGGCAGCGTCGGCACGGTATGCCTTTCCGTCAGCACCGAGCCAGTAATGGCCATACTCATCGCCCACCAGACGGGCAGAAACCGTCGTACCGTCGCTCAATGTCAATTGCTTTACCAGTCCCGGTTTGGCAGGGATGGCATTCGCTGATAGCGACAAAAACATGGCGAAGAGCAACATCACGCAACTCTTCACTTTTGCATTCATAAAATTGTTCATCATTTTTCGTGTTGTTTATTATATATAATGTGTGGGCAAAAATACGAAAAATGCTTAATAAATACATAGTATTATAAAATATTAACGTTAAAATGTCAAGGAAAATGAGTACATTTGCACACTATTAATGGACGTTTTGACTATTTTGGAGATGGTAGACAGAAATAATGAAGGAGATAAGAGACGGATGAATCTGGTCTATATATTTATATTGGTTACGTTATTGACTTTTGGAAGTACATCTATCCAAGGGCAGGGAGAACCGAAGTTTACTGAGATTTTGAAAGTTCCCATTACGAGCATTAAGGACCAAAACCGCTCGGGAACGTGTTGGTGTTATGCCACATTGGGATTCTTCGAGGCGGAGGTGTTGCGCAAGACGGGTCGCACGGTAGACCTCTGTGAGATGTTTGTAGCGAACAAGGACTACATGGACTGTGCCATCTACCATGTGCGGATGCACGGCGACAGCCGCTTTTCAGAGGGTGGGTCGGCAGACGATGTGTTGGATGTGCTTCGTCATCATGGCATTTGCCCCGAGGAGGCGATGCCCTTGCCAGGCACGTTGACGGGCGACTCCCTCGCTAACTTCACGGAGTTTTTCTCCTTGTTGGAGCCTTACGTGGAGGCGGTTGCCACAAGCAAGGCGAAAAAGTTGTCACACCAATGGAAAGAAGGGATGCAAGCCATTTTGGATGCTTACCTTGGGAAGTGTCCCACCTCGTTTGAATACGAGGGGCAGATGTACACTCCGCAGACTTTTTCTGCCAGTTTGGGGCTGGATTGGGACGACTATGTGAGTCTCACAAGCTTCACCCACCACCCCTTTTATGAGTCATTCATCATCGAGGCTCCCTACAAATGGCGACCCAAGCCAAGCCTCAACATCCCCCTTGATACGCTGATGGCAACCATCGACCATGCCTTGGAAGCGGGATACACGGTCTGTTGGGGCGGTGATGTGAGTGGCAACGGTTTCGTCAGGACGGGTATCGCCGACACGCCAAGCCACACCACGCCGTCGCAAATTGGTCGTCAGATACGGTTCGACAATTGGGATGCTACCTACGACCATGTGATGCTCATCTATGGAAAGGCTGAGGACCAAGACGGGCGACCGTTCTACTTGGTGAAAAACTCATGGGGAGAGTCGGGCAAATACAAGGGAACTTGGTACATGTCACGCGATTACATCGCCGCCAATACCACCTACATCTTCTTGAACAAGCAAGCCATCGCGCCCAATGAATGGTCGGGCATACATTAGCTTATCGTTTACAAACAACATACCATGTGTTTACCAAAGATATATGCGGTAAATACGAATGATATAAACGGTATATACGATTTTATATTTGTCAATTATTTTTCTAACCTAATATATAAAGACATGAAAAGGATAGTTTTATCATCCCTGATGGCATTGTTGGGCTTTCTCTCCAGCATGGCACAGGACATTTACAAGTACACCGTGAAGGATGGTAATGGTCATGAAACCTCGCTCTCGCAATACCGTGGGAAGGTGTTGCTCATCGTCAACACGGCGACCAAATGTGGATTCACCCCGCAGTATGCTGACCTTGAGGCTCTTTATACGAAGTATCGGGGCGAGGGATTGGAAGTTTTGGACTTCCCCTGCAACCAATTCGGCGAGCAAGCACCTGGCTCTTTCCAGGAGATTCACCAGTTCTGTACCGCCAATTATGACATCCAATTCACGCAGTTTGACAAGATTGACGTGAACGGTGACAATGAGTCGCCGCTCTATACTTACCTCAAGGCGCAAAAGGGATTTGGTGGTTTCGATCTCAATGACAAGACGGGGAAGTACCTCGATGACATGTTTAGGAAGAGAGACCCCGACTATGACAAGTCGCCAAGCATCAAATGGAACTTCACGAAATTCCTCATCGCCAAGGACGGGCGCGTGGTGAAACGCTATGAACCGACTGCAAAGATGAGCGACATTGAGGCGGATGTGCGCTTTGAGTTGCTCTCAAACGAGGTCATCAACACCATCATGCAACGCCGTTCCATCCGCAAATACTTGGACAAGCCCGTGGAACATGAGAAGTTGGAGGCTCTTGTGCGTTGTGGCATCAATGCCCCGAGTGGCATGAACCGCCAACCGTGGCTCCTTCGGGTGGTGGAGAGCCAGGAGTTAATCAGTCAGGTAAATGAGGTGTACAAGAAAGCCAACCCCGACCAAGTGGCACGTGACCCTAACTTTAAGAATATGTTTCGCAATGCACCTAACCTCATCTGCATCTGCACACCTACCAATGGCGGAGGCGAACTCGATGCTGGGCTGTTGGGGGAGAATATCCAATTGGCGGCGGTATCAATGGGTCTCGGC
>JAFYZV010000010.1 GCA_017548525.1 Prevotella sp. | reverse complement strand
TGAAGACCATGATGTCGCCGCAGAAAACCAAGAAATCGTCGCCAAGATGATAGAAATCATCCACCAAGAACATCGTCCCAGCGAACTATTTCCTGTTACCTTGCCTCAATAATCACATCCTTTTCTCAGTAAGTCTGGCATTTAATGCCAGACTTAACTTTTGTGTCTATTGGCTCGTTGTGTGCGGTATTTCGCCTTTTGTCTGGCAGACCCACTACCATGTGCGCCCGTTACATAGCCTTTCTTCTTCGCCTTGGTATTCACCTTCCCACCGTCGGGGGCAGACTTGCTGCCCCCACGACCGAATTTGATGCCGTGTTCCAATATGCTGTCAAAATCGTCCATCTCTTTAACGCTTAATGTTAATGGTGGAATAAGCGAATGGATGTGAATGCCATGGCTATACCATACTTATCGCATGTTGCAATCACATGGTCATCACGAACAGAGCCCCCCGCCTGTGCAATGTATTCCACACCGCTCTTATGGGCACGCTCGATGTTGTCGCCAAAGGGGAAGAAAGCATCGCTACCCAATGCCACATGGGTATTTTGGGCAATCCAAGCTTTTTTCTCCTCCATGGTAAGTACCTCGGGCTTCTCCTTAAAGAAGAGTGGCCATGTGCCTTCACGCAACACATCGTCATGATCCTCGCTGATATAAACGTCAATCGTGTTGTCACGGTCGGCGCGGCGGATGCCGTCTACGAAGGGTAACGCCATCACCTTAGGATGCTGGCGAAGCCACCAGATGTCAGCCTTGTTGCCCGCTAAGCGTGTGCAATGGATGCGGCTCTGTTGCCCTGCGCCAATACCGATGGCTTGTCCGTCTTTCATATAGCATACGCTATTCGACTGCGTGTACTTCAACGTGATGAGCGAGATGATGAGGTCGCGCTTCGCCTCCTCGGTGAACTGCTTGTTTTGTGTCGGGATATTCTCAAACAAGGCGGGGTCATCAAGACGGATCTCATTGCGTCCCTGCTCGAAGGTAATACCAAACACCTCCTTGTGTTCGATAGGTGCTGGCACATACGTTGGGTCTATCTTAATGACATTATATGTACCCTTTCGCTTTGCCTTGAGTATTTCAATAGCTTCTTCCGTGTAATCAGGTGCGATAACGCCGTCAGACACCTCACGCTTAATCAGTTTCGCAGTCACTGCATCACATGTATCGCTCAAAGCAACGAAATCTCCATACGAACTCATGCGGTCAGCTCCTCGCGCCCGAGCGTATGCACAGGCTATGGGAGAGAGATCTTCCTCGATATCATCCACGAAATAGATTTTCCTCAACGTGTCACTCAACGGCAAACCCACAGCAGCCCCAGCAGGTGAGACGTGCTTAAAACTGGCTGCCGATGCCAAGCCCGTGGCGGCTTTCAGCTCTTTTACCAATTGCCAGGAATTGAGTGCATCGAGGAAATTGATATAGCCAGGACGACCGTTAATGACTTCCAAGGGCAGTTCGCCTTCGTTCATGAAGATTCGTGAAGGCTTTTGGTTCGGATTGCATCCGTACTTCAATGCAAGTTCTTTCATGCTATCTGTTATATTATTATAATGTTCGTATACAAACCAATTATATGCAACCAATGATTTCATGCACCGACTGGCAACCATGGGCATCAAGCCAATCGTTGATGCCATCCCTCACCTTGATGCTGACGGTGGGGTCGATGAAGTTGGCGGTGCCAATCTCAATGGCGGAGGCTCCCACCATGAGGAATTCAATGGCATCCTTGGCATTACAGATGCCTCCCAAGCCGATGACGGGAATCTTCACCGCATGTGCCACCTGCCACACCATCCGCAGGGCAACGGGCTTGATGGCGGGACCGCTGAGTCCTCCCGTCCCGATGCTCAACAGGGATTTACGCTTTTCGATGTCAATGGCCATTCCCATCAATGTATTGATAAGCGAGACGGCATCCGCTCCCTCTGATTCACAGGCATTCGCAATATCGGTGACGCTTGTCACATTGGGCGAGAGCTTCACGATGAGCGTCTTGTGGTAACTTGCCCTCACAGCCTTTACAACGCTGGCAGCCCCCTCGGTTGTCACGCCGAAAGCCATACCTCCCTTCTTGACATTCGGGCAGGAGATATTCAGTTCGATGGCAGGAATTCTCTCCAATTCGTCGATGCGGGCGGCGCATTCAGCATAGTCCTCGGGCGAGTTACCGCTCACATTGACAATCATGTTCGTGTCAATATCCTTGATTTGCGGATAGATATGCTCGCAGAAATAGTCCACGCCCTTGTTCTGCAACCCCACGCAATTGAGCATCCCCGATGCCGTTTCTGCCATTCGGGGATAGTCATTCCCCTCTCGGGGGTGTAATGTGGTACCTTTCACGATGATGCCTCCCAGCCCGTCCAAGGGGATGAGGTCGGCAAACTCAAGCCCATACCCAAAAGTTCCCGACGCGGTCATGACGGGGTTTTTCAACTTGAGATCCTTGATGTTTACGTTCAGTTTTGCCATAACAGTTTCTTGGTGTTGAATACGGGTCCCGCCTTGCACACGCATAGGTTGCCCTCGGTGGTTTTCTCTACGCAGCAGAGGCAGGCTCCCAGCCCACATGCCATCATGTTCTCCAACGACACCTCACAGTCTATTTGGGCTTTGGCAGCATACCTCGCCACCGCCATCATCATCGGTTGTGGGCCGCAAGTGCATATTCTGTCAAACCTCTCCTTCGTGAGAATGGAATGATTTGTGACAAACCCTCTCTCCCCTTCGCTTCCATCTTCAGTTGTAAACAGCACATTCCCTACTTGTCGGAACATATCTACTTCCAAGAGATCCTGTGCAGTGCGGGCACCCAACAGTATCGTAGGCTTTGCATCCCTTGCTTGAATCTCGCAGCCAAGGAACAACAAGGGGGCCACGCCTACGCCGCCACCGATGAGCAAGATACGCTCTTGCGGCGATTGGGGAAGGGTAAATCCTTTGCCCAAAGGGAATAGGCAGTTCAATGTCTCGCCCTCACGCATCTGCACGATACGGCGGGTGCCATCGCCGACGGCGGCAACCAAGAGCCACATTTCATTATTTATGGGGTCGAAAAAGTTGATTGAGATGGGTCTTCTTAGGAAGGTGGACGGTGAGTTTTCCACCTTTACTTCCACAAATTGCCCTGGAAGCATAGGGGGTAAGGGTGCATGGTCATCGGTCAACCGAATCAGGGCATATCGTTCATGAACAGGTTCGACAGAACGTATGCGTAGGTCAATACAATACTTTTGCATGGCAACCATATATAAATATGGTGCAAAGATAGCGTTTTATCCTCACATTCTCGCCTGTTCTGTCAACTTTTTGGAATTGGGCTTATTTCTTGGGGACGAAAGTCTCCCACGTCTGGTCATCGTAAAACACGCGGATCTCGGTAATTTGACGTTGTGGTTTGTCAAGATATTTGACAATAGTTTCAGGCTGTTTTATGGGTGTATTAGATACACTCGGCTGGAAAACAACGTCTTGAACGCCCTTCTGTGGGGTGGAGGGACTGTCAAAATCCAAGAATTGCTGGGAGGAGTCACTTGCAGATGCCCCAGAGGGTTGTCCTGAGGTGAGTTGTTCGTCCAAATACATGGGTTCTTTGCCAAACATTAGCCATTCCATAGAGAGGTTAGGAATCTTGGTCTTGACAGCCTCCACCATGTTGAGGGTAGGGCGGGTACGCCCGTTGAAGATGCTACTCAACGTGGCGGGTGACACCTGAATGAATTGAGCGAAAGTCTGTTGAGTCATGTGCTGGCTCTCCATGAGTGCCTTGATACGATCTTTCATACGGTTTTGATAGTAAATGATGCCCAAAAACGGGCGTTTCTTAAAGATTTTACAAAGGTAAAACAAATATTCTAAATACACAACATTTGTAGACGAAAATTTATATTTGAAATGATTTGTTTATAAACCCAAATGTTTGCATTCGTAAATACGAATTTATATAGTTGTGTTTTTAGTATTTGTAAACGTAAATTACATGCGTAAATCTTTACATTTTATTGCTTTCTCATTTTTGCATAACTTATTGGGATTCGGTAACTTAAAATATGAAGAAAACACGTATATACCCAGCATTTTACGGCTTATAGGGGTAAAACCCTGCTTAAACTTTAATTCATACTCCTATCAAAGAGCGCAACTTATTTATATAGAAATATTTACAAGCACCAATAAAGGATTGCATATTTATACAATATGAATAACGAAAGCAAAACTTTACAAATCAAAACGCAAACATTTAGCATAGGATAATGTTTTCTGGATGTAAACTTTATGTTTGTTGAATGCTATTACAGACTTCGACATTTATATTTCTAAACATTTATGTTTATATATTTAAACGATATTGTTTCACAAATCTAAACATCATAAAGTCATAATCCACAAAAACCGCCATAATTTGCCATTTTCGCCCCGTTGGTCGAAAAATTTGGAAGGGTGGGCTTTATTTTGGGGTCAAAAATGACCTAACCCACTGAAAAACCAGCAAGTTAGGTCGAAAAAAAACGTTCATGAAAAAACTCGAAATAGAAATAAAATGGGCTAAAAAGTCCCCTTTTTAGTGCAAAATGAAGAAGATTAGCTCCTTCATCAGCTCCCCAGCACCCGTATTTGGGTTGTCTAAGCCCTTCGATTTAGCATCAATTTCTCTTATTTTGGAAATAATCTGCAATGTTTTCATCCCAGAGTAGTTTTTCATACCCGTGATATAGTCCCTTGCCGCCCAGCTTCCCCTCAATTCTAAGTACTGTGCCAAGGCATAATCGCTGCTCTTGTCGGGTGCATAATATGCCATCATCAGATTTTGGAAGAAACCAAACAGATTTGGGAGAAAAGCGTAGATGGAACCTGACTTGGGATTATTGTCAAAATATTTGATAATTTGGTTTGCCTTGAAAACGTCGCGGTTAATGATGGCATTGCGCAACTCAAACAGGTTAAACTCCTTGCTCACCCCTATCTCACGCTCCACCACATCGGCGGTGATGCGTCGCTTCCCCTCTGGCATGGAAATCAGTACCTTGTCGAGTTCCGATGCCAAGCGGCTCAGGTCTGCACCTATGTGGTCGGCTATCATCTGGCACGACTTGTAGTCAATGGTCGCCTTCTGTTCCTTGAGATAACCCTCGATAAATGCCGGCAGCTCCGACTCGCGCTTCTTCTTGCTCTCATAGATGACACCACCGCAGTTCTCTATCTTTGTGAAAAGGCTGTTTACGCTCTTTTTCTTACTGTCCAACACCCCATTCTTATGGCACAGTACCAACACCGTGGTTTTCATCAACTGTTTCTCAGCATATTTCTCCAAGGGTGTGAGGTCGCGCAGGTTTTGCGCCTCCTTGACGATGACTACCTGTCGCTCCGCCATCATTGGATAGCGTCGTGCCTGGTCCACCACCTGCGACATGTTGACATCCGAGCCGAAGGTGATGGTCTGGTTGAAGTCGCGGTCACCCTCAGGCAGCGCATGTTCCGCGATATAGTCTGAAATCAGGTCGATATAATAAGACTCCTCACCCATCAGGATATAGATGGGAGCGTACTTCCCTGCCTTCAAATTGCGCATAATCGCATCAAAGGTCTGTCCTGTTTTCTTTTCTGCCATTTTTTTATTATCTTTGCATGTTGTTGGCAAAGATAATAAAATGATTTCACTCAACCTACCAAGTTATCCCATAAAATTGTCGGGTACACGCGAGAAACCCGTCATTTTCGATGTTTTGCGAAGAAAATATGTGGCATTGACACCCGAGGAGTGGGTACGGCAGCATTTCGTACATTATCTTATAGACCACAGGGGCTACCCTGCCACTCTCCTTGCCAATGAGGTGCCGCTGCGAGTGGGCGACAAGAGTCTCCGTGCCGACACCGTCCTTTACGACCGCCTTCTGCATCCGCGGATGGTGATTGAATACAAGGCTCCCTCCATCCGCCTCTCCCAACAGGTGTTAGACCAAGTCAACCATTATAATATGTTGCTCCACGTGGGGTACATGGTTATCAGCAATGGCTTGGAACACTATTGCTACAAACTCTCGGACGACCGTCGGGAATACCTGTTGCTACCCGACATCCCTGATTACCACGACCTTTAGGGATTGAAGATGGTGTGAATGCGCCAACCCATTTTCAATCTTCAATCTTCAATTTTCAATCATACAAGTGGAACATCCGCTCCATCATCTGCCATTTCTCATCGGAGGTGGCATCGGGATCACAGTCCTGGAAGATTGCCATATACTCCTCCCACTCCTGTTGACGGGGCAAGGTGGCGAGTTTTTCCATCGCCGTCTCCCACTCAAAGTCAATGGGTGTCTCCACGATCATCACCAATCGGGTGCCGAGAATGTATATCTCCATCTCCAATATCCCCACTTGGCGAATGCCGTCCAATATCTCTTTCCAAGCCTCTTTTTCGCTGTGTCTTTTTCGGTATTCCGCAATCAATTCGGGATTATCCTTCAAATCCATCGTTTGGCAATACCGCTTCACTGGCTGACCATATTGCTTAACTACATATCCTTCTGTCATAATACCATCCACTTAATTAAAATATATAATCACTCATAATGAATAACAAAAATCATCACAAATAAACATCAATATGATTTGTATATTATTTGTGATGATTTTGGTTCTTTCTTCCGTATCAGCATTCATTCTCTCCATAGATGTAACCCTGCATAGCGGCGGTGTAGTCAAATACCTCCTCGGGACGGAAGAAGCGAGCCAACTCGATGGCGGCGTTGCTTGTGGAGTCAGAAGCATGTACGATGTTCATCTGGTTGCTCATCGAATAGTCGCCACGGATGGTGCCGGGAGCAGCCTCGCGACCATTGGTGGAGCCCGTCATCGTGCGCACCACTTGCACGGCATCCACGCCAGTGAGGGCGAGAGCCACCACAGGGGAAGCCTTCATCGACTCTGCCAGTTTGGGGAAGAAGGGTTTTTCTGCGAGGTGTGCATAGTGTTCGCGCAGGATTTGATCATCGAGTTGCATCATCTTCATGCCCGAGACACGGAGTCCCCGACGCTCAAAACGGTTGACGATTTCGCCAATCAGTTGCCGCTGTACGCAACTGGGTTTCAATAAAACAAGTGTTGTTTCCATATCAAATCAATGTTTAGGTAAATAGTTGATGCTACAAAGATAGTGATTTTCCATGAAAATCCATCCTTTTATGGGTTAAATCCCACAGATTTTATTACTTTTGCCAATGACAAGCAAACTATCGGAGGTAGAACGCCACAATAACACATAGAATCATTCAATACCATGTTGTTCCAGAAAAGCATCATCAAGAAATACGTTGCCACCCTGCCAACAGAGGAGGTCAACAGGGCATGGAAGACGTACCAATCTTATTTCCTCGACCCCGACATACAAGCCAACATCTGCGAAAGCAAGGAAGAACAATTCCAAGAAGGTTTCCTTCGCGAGTTGTTTGTCAACGTGTTGGGCTACACGCTCAATCCCTCGCCCAACTATAACCTCATCACCGAACGGAAGAATGAGACCAACACCCGAAAGGCTGACGGGGCCATCATCGCCGACGGCAAGGTCATCGGCGTGATAGAACTCAAGGACCACAAGACCGCCGACCTCGCGAAAATCGAGCAACAGGCATTCGGCTACAAGAGCCAAAACCGGCACTGCCGCTACGTCGTCACCTCCAACTTCGAGAAGTTGCGCCTCTATATCGACAACGCAGTGGAACATCGCGAGTGGAGTCTCTTCACCATGACCGAGACTGACTTCTGCGAACTCTACCTCTGCTTGGCATGGGAACAGGTGGCAAAGGGCATCCCGGCGATGATGAAAGGCGACTCCCTCTCCACGGAAAACCAAGTCACACAGGCACTATACCATGACTACTCGCAGTTCAAGACAGCACTCTTCCAAGACATCTTACGCAACAACCCGAAACAACCCATTCAGTCAGATTTTGTTTATGCGGCAAAAACAAGTCGTATAAACAGCATAAACAGGTTGTTTTTGCCGCATAAACAAAATACGGATGATACCTCCGTCGATGACGAAGGCATGGAGGGGAGGGAATGGACGCTGCTGCTGTTCAAGAAGACGCAGAAGCTACTCGACCGTTTCCTTTTCATCCTCTTTGCGGAAGACTGTGGGTTATTGCCGCCCAACTCGATGCTCGGCATCATCCAACAATGGCAACAGATGAAGGAGTGGGACGAATACAGACCCCTCTACGACCGCATCAAGAAGTTCTTTGGCTACCTCGACAAGGGACACAAGGGCAAGGACACCGAGATCTTCGCCTACAACGGCGGCCTCTTCAAGCCCGACGAGGTGCTTGACAGATTGGTGATTTCCGACGGCGTGTTGGAGGAACACACCCAACGACTCGCCGCTTACGACTACGAGAGCGACGTGGACGTGAACATCCTCGGACACATCTTCGAGCATTCACTCTCGGAGATTGAAGATTTAAGATTGAAAATTGAGGATGATGCCAAGCCAACCAACGATGCGGTATACCATCTTCAATCTTCCATTTTCAATCTTCAATCCTCCAAGCGCAAGCAAGACGGTATCTTCTATACGCCGCGATACATCACGAAATACATCGTAGAAAACACCGTCGGACGGCTATGCACAGAGAAGAAACGGGAGTTAGAAATCGAGGTAATCTCTCTTCTACCCATCGGAGGAGCAGCCCGCTCACGACAAAAAGAGGAGCGAAGGCAGTTGTTGGAGCGGTTAAGGGAATACCGAGAGTGGCTCTTGCAACTCACCATCCTCGACCCCGCCTGCGGCAGCGGTGCCTTCCTCAATGCGGCACTGGTGTTCTTAGTGGCGGAACATCGTCTCATCGACGAGATGGAAGCCCAGGTGACAGGCTCCACCCTGGTGTTCCAAGACGTGGAAAACAGCATCTTGGAGAACAATCTATTTGGCGTGGACATCAACGAGGAGAGCGTCGAGATAGCGCAACTCTCCCTTTGGCTGCGCACCGCCAAGCCCCATCGCAAGCTCAACACATTGAGCCAAAACATCAAATGCGGCAATTCCCTCATCGCCCCTACCCGTCCCATATGTTGCGGCTTTTCCGCAACCACCCTCCATCCCTTCGACTGGCAGCGCGAGTTTCCACAGGTATTCGCCAAGGGAGGCTTCGATGTGGTGATAGGAAACCCGCCCTACGTCCAGCTGCAAGGCATGGGCGACCAAGGGAAGGCATACGCAGAGTGTGGCTTTGAGGTGTACAACAAGAGCGCAGACCTCTATTGCCTTTTCTACGAACAAGGATGTAAGTTGCTGAAAGACAAGGGAATGCTGGGGTTCATCGCCTCCAATAAATGGCTGAAAATCAATTACGGGATGCCGTTGCGCAAGTATATCACCACGAAGATGAATCCCCTGCTGCTTATCGACTTCCCCGGTGTGCCCGTGTTTGAGGATGCTACCGTAGACCCACAGATACTTGTCGCGCAAAAAGCACCCTACATGGGCAAGACATTTGCATACGCAGCAAAGGACAAGACAGACGAATGGACTTCCATGAAGGACAACGACATGGTGGAATTGTCGCTCACATCGGAGCCGTGGGTCATACGAGATGCCCACGTGAATGCCATCGTCAACAAGATAGACTCTTGTGGGACAGCCCTAAAAGACCTGCCCATCACCATCAATTATGGCATCAAGACGGGATATAATGATGCTTTCTTCATCGACGAGGAGACAAAAAACAAGCTGACAGACCAAGACCCCAAGGCGGAAGAAATCATCAGACCCTTGCTGAGAGGACGAGACATCACGGCGTGGATAGCCCAAAACCAAGACATCTTATATTTAATAAATGTACATAATGGCATAAGAGAGAGAGGGATTCCACCAATAAACATTGACGACTACCCCATCGTGAAAGAGCATCTTGACCAATTTATCGACCAATTAAAGAAACGTGGAGACAAAGGAGAAACACCTTACAACCTACGTAATTGTGCATATTTGGAAGAGTTTGCCAAACCAAAGATAGTCTATCCCAACATGACCAAGTTTCTGCCATTCTGTTACGACGACTCGGGAGCGGTATGCAATGACAAGGCTTTTATCATCACGGCGAAGGATGAGGGCATTTCGTTGAAGTATCTCTTAGCTATCTTGAACTCCAAACTCGCCAAGTTCTGGATTCGTAGCGTATGTCCCGAATTGGGGGATGACCGCCGAGAGATACGTAAGGTGTACTTTGAGAACTTCCATGTCCCCCTGTCAGCCCCCCAACCCTTAGCTTCCCTGGCAGACGAGATGCTCTCCCTGCATCGGCAATTGCACGAGAGGCACAGCCGCTTCTTGCGTCGGGTGGCGGGAAACATGCAGGGCATCAAGGTGAACAACGCCCTCGCCGCCTTCTACCAAATGGACTTCACGGCATTCCTGAACGAGTTGAAAAGGCAGAAGTTCCACCTCTCACCGATGCAACAAGACGAATGGGAAGAGTATTTCCATGAATACCAATCCGCTTGCCTGCAACTCGCCCGCCAAATCCAACAAACCTCACAAGCCATCGACACCCACGTCTGCCACCTCTATGGCTTGACAGAAGTGGAGGTGGCAACCGTCAATTCCACCTCATAACCCATGCCCAAGAGGGCATTGCCATGAAAAAAAACTATAAGCAATTATTGTTAATGCCTACCCTTGTGGAGGTAGGCATTAACTTAAGTTACATTCCCAGAATGAAATTAACGAGCGTTACCACATCGTTGATGTCCACTCGCCCGTCGCCATTGACATCCATGCCCTGTGAAGTGAAGATTACATTCATCGAGGAATGACCTTGAATCACTGTTGTCAACCTATTGTTCTTGACGGATTTAGTGACATCCAACCCATTGAGAAGCACACGATCCAGTCGAGAACCCTCGTCAGGCGTAAAAACAAATGTATTGTCTGCGCCATCATAAACAGTTACCTCACCCACTTTATTGGTAAATGATATGTTGTTATTGATACCTACCTTGCCTTGATTAGAGCAAGCCAATGCCAAAGAGATGCCAGGGATTTCTTCAATATTCTTCAACCTATTCCAATCCGCTGTGGACTGATATGCTTCTTTCAGACCTGCGGGAACATACAAGGTGGCATTGGGACAATTATAGAAGGCATTTCTTCCTGTCTCAAAGACATCTGTGATATAAGAGGTGACGGATGTTAAACTTGTGCAATTTAGGAAAACCCTCTCTCCAATGGTGGTTACAGAACTCGGTATCGTCACAGAGGTCAAACTGCTGCAATCACGGAAAACATACCATCCGAAGGTTGTGACGGAATTGGGAATGGTTGCAGATGTCAAACTACTGCAACCATCGAAAGCGGAATATTTGATGTTAGTGACGGAATTAGGGATAATAATCGAAGTCAAGTCTGTACAATAGTAGAAAGCCCAATCACCAATGGTCGTGACTGTATTTGGTATTACGGTGTTCTTACATCCTACTCTCAAGGTGTTGGTAGCAGTCTCAATGATAGCATTGCAGTCATTTGCTGAGTTATAAACGGGATTTCCCTCTTCTACCACAATGCTTTCCAGATTCGTGTAATAACAAAAAGGATTTGAATCAATGGAAGTAACGCTTTTGGGAATAAATATCGATGACAACCTACCACAAGAAGTAAACGCCCAACCTCCTATGGTGGTAACTGAGTTTCCTATAGTGACAGAAGACAAGCTACTACAGTAACCAAAAGCATACATGCCGATAGTCACGACGGAATCAGGAATTATCACAGAGGTTAAGCTGCTGCAATCACGGAAGGCATAACCGCCAATGTAAGTAACGGTATTAGGTATCGTCACAGAGGTTAGGCTTCGACAGCATCGGAATGCTTTATCACCTATGCGTACGACCGTATAACCATTAGCAGAGGAAGGGATACTGACTTCACCCACATAATCTGTGTAATTATCATTCTCGGTCCAACTGCTTCTGTTTTGCATCGCTGTTACCTCACAAGTTTTGTTAGCCTCACTAATGATGTTGTAGTAAATCATTACACCATCATCATTGGCTTCACAGAAATGATAAGCACTGACAGGAATAGCAGAAAGGATGACTACCAATAAAAGAATAGGTTTAAATAGGTAACTTTTCATGATTGTTGATATTATTAGTGTTATATAAATGATTGTGCTAATGATGCAAATATACACAAAAATTATTTATATTGTCAGTTTTTCCACACAAATTTGTGATTAAAAGATTTTGACAATATTTTATAAAGGGGAAAGCATGGGATTGTCGGTTGTACCCATAAATGACAAACGAAAGATTCAATGGTTTCTCTTCGATGTCATTTTACCGTTTGCGAGCGTGATGGTAACATTTTGCAGGGAATGATTGGCATGGTCGAAAATGAACGCGGGGTCGTAACGCTTGCCCGCATAAAACAGTTCAAAGTGCAGATGCTCGGTGGTAGCTCGCCCCGTGCGCCCCGTCAAACCGATGACTTGCCCCGCCTTGACCTTTTGTCCTACCTTCACCAAGTTTTTGGATTGATGTGAATAGAGGGTCTCCAAACCATTGGCATGTCGGATGCGGATGCAGTTACCATAGCCGTAATATGGTTCTGAGCGTGTCACCTCACCATCGAAAGCCGCGAGGATCTTGTCATTGGGTACGGTCTTAATGTCCACACCCGAATGCCGTCGCTTGCCTCCATACGGGCTGATAACATGGCTACCAGGGAGGGGGTATGCCCATTTCGTGGCAGAGAGTTGTGCCAGATTGATGGTGACAACCTTATTCACGTCAACGTCTTCCATCCATTCCTTCACCACATTGACGGATACCAACGCCCCTTTCTTGCGAAACTTCACCACTTGCTTGCGCAAATGATGGCTTTTTAGCTCGACGATGGTGGCGGGATTAATACGTGCGCCATTCACCAACATCATGAAATTACAGTAGTCACTCTTGCCGTCACCCCCTATAATGGCGATGGTCTGTCCCGCCTTGACATGGTCATTTACCCGCACGAGGTTCTGGGCATTGTGTGCGTATGCAGTCTCCATACCATTTCCATGACGGATGACGATGACGTTTCCATAGCCAGAGATGTTTTTCGACAAGCGCACGACACCCGCAAACATCGCCTTCACCGCATCACCTTTGGTTGATGTGATGAGCAGTTCCGACTGGTTGTTGGCGAGTTCCGCCTTGCCTACCGGCAACGGGAAAGAATAATCTTTCTCTCCCAAAGCCCCGAAATCGACGCTAAACTCCTGCGACTTCTCGAACAAGCCAGGTGTTTCGACGCTGATAGATTGTTGTTCCGCTGCCGTGAAAGGCTCGTCGATGGGCAAGAATGCTGTAGTCAACATCGCCAAGCCTACACATATTATAATATATAGCCATCGTCTATTCATTTTTTCCTTACCTTTCCTTCATCATGATACCTGTAAAAATCCTGCCCGAGTCAATACCCAACCGCCTCGCAGAGAAATAGTCTTGCACATTGGCGTATGTGCAGATGCCCGTCACTTGGATGTTCTGCAAAGACACACCTGCTTGATAGAGTTGCTGACGGTTACATTCCCATAAGTCTATATGCCACTTCTGAACTTGGCCTTCTCCCCCATCCGATGTGGCAGGGTATCTCTTGGCAATGCTATCCATGTCAAAGCCAGCGTCGCAGAACGACTTGTATACCTCATCGCCAACCTCAAAATTCTCCAAAGAGATGCCTGGACCGATGATGGCATGTATGTTCTGAGGTTCAGTAGTGTATGTCTTTTGCATCTCTTGGATGGTTTTTTGCACGATTCGCCCCACCGTTCCCCGCCACCCAGCATGAATGGCACTCACTACTTGATGGGCGGAATCATAGAGTAAGACGGGTATGCAGTCGGCTGTTGAGACACCTATACACACCCCGCACATATCGGTCATGAGGGCATCTACACTTTCCAAATATTCATTTCGGTATTCTTCTGTCTCATCAAAAAACGTTGGTAGAATAGGTTTGACCTCCAAGCCATGCGTCTGATGAGGCATCACCACACGCTCTTTGGCGATACCCAATTCCTTTGCCAGCAACTCCTTGTTGGTTGCCACGGCATCTGGCTCATCCCCACAATAGGGATTGACATTAAAACTTGCGTATTTTCCTTGGCTTACCCCACCATGACGAGTCGTACTGAATGCCACAACGCCATCGGGCAAGCTATGATAAGTCATCATCCAACTCTTCCCAATCCTCTATTTCCACATCATCCACATACTCCAAATCATCGTCTTCGCCCTCGTCTACCAACTCCTTGTTGAAGATTGACATGTCTTTATCACGGTGAATGAGGGTGTCGGTAGAGGTGATGACTTGCAATTTGTTGCTCTCGCTATTCAGCTCTTGCCACAACACATCCTTCAATTCCATCAGACCCATGCCCGTGACGGAAGAGATGAATACCACGGGGAGGTCGTCAGGCAGATGCTCCTTGAGCATCTCAATGAGCTCGTCATCCAACAAGTCACATTTCGTCACCGCCAACACACGGTGCTTACTGAGCAATTCGGGATTGAACTTCCTCAATTCATTGACCAAAATCTCATACTCCCGCTTGATGTCATCCGTATCGCCAGGCACCATGAAAAGCAATAACGAATTGCGCTCAATGTGCCGCAAGAAGCGCAAACCAAGCCCTTTTCCCTCGCTTGCCCCCTCGATGATGCCAGGGATGTCAGCCATTACAAACGATTTATTGTCACGATACCCCACGATACCGAGGGATGGCTCCATGGTGGTGAAGGGATAATTGGCTATCTTCGGACGGGCGTTAGAAAGTGAAGAGACCAGCGTGGACTTCCCAGCATTGGGAAATCCCACCAACCCCACGTCTGCCAAGAGTTTCAATTCAAGGATGACAGACATCTCCTCCATCGGCTCCCCAGGCTGCGCAAAACGCGGTGCTTGGTTGGTGGCGGTGCGGAACTGGAAATTCCCCAAACCACCGCGACCGCCTTTCAGCAGCACCACCTCCTGCCCGTCGTAGTTCACATCGCATACGAACTTACCCGTCTCGGCGTTGTATGCCACCGTACCAGGTGGCACGTCGATATACAAGTCCTTTCCATTGGTGCCATGGCACTTGTCCTTGCCGCCATTGCCCCCATGCTCGGCAAAGAGATGGCGTTGGTATTTGAGGTGCAGGAGTGTCCAATAGTTGTGGTTTCCACGTAAGATGACGCTACCGCCATCGCCGCCGTCACCACCGTCGGGACCGCCATTGTAGTTGTATTTCACATGCTTGAGGTGCATACTACCCCGCCCTCCCTTGCCCGAACGGCATAGGATTTTCACATAGTCAACGAAATTCGAATCTGCCATGATTATTATTGGAGTTTAGGAGTTACAAGGAGTTCAGACATTAGCTTTGTTCAGCCAACGAATACTATTGTCTGAACTCCTTGTAACTCCTGAACTCCTGAGCCCTAAATATTTTCGATTACCTCGCAAATGTCCCCAAAGATGCGGTCAAGCTCTCCCAACCCGTCAATGTGGTTGTGGATGCCCTCCTTCTTATACCACTCTATCAATGGAGCGGTCTGGCTGTGGTAGACACCGAGACGTTTCTTGATGGTCTCCTCATTGTCGTCGGAGCGTCCACTCAATTGTCCGCGCAACAGGAGACGTTTCATCAGTTCCTCCTCTGGCACGTCCAACTCAATCATCGCCGCCACGGCATGACCACGGTCGGCAAGCATCTTCTTCAACGCCTCCGCCTGTGGGATAGTGCGAGGGAACCCATCGAAGATGACACCCTTGTGTTCTTTACCAAAGCTATCATACACACTTGCCAAGATGTCAATCATCAACTCGTCGGGAATCAGTTGTCCTTGGTCGATATAACCCTTGGCGGTTTTGCCCAGTTCCGTGCCGTTCTTGATCTCACTACGTAGCACGTCGCCCGTGGAAATATGCTCAAAGCCATATTTCTCAATCATCTTGTCACTTTGCGTACCCTTGCCAGAGCCGGGTGCGCCAAAAATCACGATATTCTTCATCTTATCTTATACTATTAATTTATATTTTTTGAAAGGAGTTCAAGGTGTTCTTATGTCGTAAAACTCCTTATTCCACGATGGTATAGATATCACGCAGCCCGCGTCCCTCCTGGTCATAGTCGAGACCGTAGCCTACGATAAACTGATTGGGGATGCTCATGGCGGCATACTTGATGTCTAACTCTACCTGCAACTTCTCGGGTTTGACAAGCAACGTGCAGATATCGACGGATGCGGGATTGCGCGTACCGAGCGTCTCGATCATCCGCTTCATGGTCAATCCCGTGTCGACGATGTCCTCCACGATGACAACATGGCGATTGGCCAAGTCCTCATTGATACCGATGACTTCCGTGATCTTGCCCGTGGAGGTCGTTCCCTCGTAGGAAGCCAACTTAACAAACGAGATTTGACAGGGAATGGTAATCATCCTCATCAAGTCCGCAGCAAAGATAAACGAGCCATTGAGCACGGCAAGAAACAGCGGGTTTTTGCCCTCCATGTCCTTGTTGATACGGTCAGCCACCACCTTAATGCTCTCCAAGATCTTACTCTCGGGGATGGATGTCTTGAATGTTTTGTCTTTGATTTTTACGACGCTCATCATATGTTTTCAGTTAGTTTGTGCAAAGATAATCATTTTTTTCTTCTTTTTTGTAGTTTTTGGTAACTTTGTGCGTCAAATGGGTAAAAACATCCAATCAACAGACGACCATGACAACAACAGAAAAAAGGTTTGCGCAAACCGTGGCAGAGCATAAAAGCACCATCTACACCGTGTGCTACATGTTCTCAAAAGATGAAGACGAGGTCAACGACTTGTTTCAAGAGACACTGGTCAACCTATGGAAAGGGTTTGAAGGATTCGAGCAACGAAGCGACATCAAGACGTGGATTTACCGCATCGCCCTCAATACCTGCATCTCACTCGAAAGAAAGAAGAAACGCACACCCACCACACGGCTGACCATGGACATCAACCTCTTTGAAGACCGCGACGAGGACACCCGACAGGTGGATATGCTCCACAAGAGGATTTCCAAGTTGCAACCCTTCGACCGCGCAATAGTCCTTCTCTGGCTCGAAGAACTCAATTACGAGGAAATAGGTCAAATCGTAGGCATCACAGCCAAAAACGTCAGCGTCCGTCTGTATCGGATTAAAGAACAATTAAAAAACATGTCAAACATTTAAAACTTACCCATTATGAACAACGAATTTGAAAACAGCATGAACGAGACCCAATTTGAAGATATGCGTCAACAGATGAACACGCTGAAGAAGAAACTGGGCGAACAGGAAATTGTCAACGAACGATTGATTCGCCGTTCGATGAAGAAAGAAGCAAACAAAATCACCAACCGCTACTACATTATCATAGCTATTTGCTTGTTGATGATTCCATACACATATTTGGTGTTTATAATGAATCTTGGTCTCTCGCTTGCTTTCTGGATTGGCACAAGTATCCTCATGCTCGTATGCGCAGGAGCCACTTATTACAACAGCCTGAACGTAGCAAGCGCAAATATGATGAGTAACAACCTGGTAGCAGTAGGCCAGAAAATGGCTCGCGCCAAGAAATTCGATGCCAACTGGCTCTTCTTCGGAATACCGGCAGTTATTGGTTGGTTGGTCTGGCTCACGTGGGAACTCTATCAGCAGGATACCGAAGCTGCACGCTATAGCCTTTATGGGGTGGTTTTCGGAGCTATTATCGGATCCATCGTCGGCATCAAGATACACGTCAGAACCCTACAACAATATCAGGACATCATCGACCAGATAGAAGAACTTACCGAATCATAAACTTCATCGGGAATAATCTTATCCTCTCTCTCTCAACAACATATACATTCATTTTCGCAAATGCCCCGTGTATTATCCGTACATGGGGCATTTCATGTTGTAAATGTGTCATTTGCACCTTGTAAACATGGCATTTACGTTCTCTAAACCATAGCTTTACGAGGTGTCTCTCATTGCTATCTATTGAGCAACTTGTTGATTTCCGCCATTTTCTGTTGTCGGGAAAGCGAGAATGTCTGGCTATTCCCATCCACATAATCGAAAATAGAATAAGCCTTTCCCAATAACATATCACGCAAGGGATTTTGTTTTCCCTTGCCTTCCACGAAATACAACTCCGCCAACATCTCCAATCGGTCAACCCGTTCCTCTTCCTTCCATTGGTCACGGGCATATTGAAATGCCTCATCCACCGAAAAGTTGCGCAACAAGGAATAGTCACCCACGTATTGACGATAGAGGTCTTCCAAATATCTCTGCCGTTGCTCACCCTCCTTCTTCTCAAAGAAACGCGCCAACGCTGCTGTAAACTCCTCAAGAATCCGAATGAAATAATCTCGTTGTAACATATCCGTACCTTATTTGCTAATTAAAGAAAATTATACCGAAGCTGCTGCCCATATCTCAACCCGTCCGGATGTAGTGGACAGGAACGCTTGCGTCCCAGTTTCTGCACCAACTTCGTACATAACTCTGCGCACTCTTCATCCAAGTGTTCATTGCAGAATGCACACGATAGCCGACGCTGATAATCATGTCAAGGTTGTAATACGCAATGCCGCGTTCTATCTTTTTGTTTCCTTCCGTTTGAACTGTTGCAAAAAACGCAACGGTTGCATCCTGGCTCAATTCCCTCTCCTCAAACACATTCTTGATGTGACGAGAAATAGTAGACTTGTTACGCTGGAACAACTCTGCCATCTGGTCAAGGCTTAGCCATACGGTCTCGCCTTGTAGCCTTACCTCTATGCGCGACTCCCCATCGGGAGTCTGGTAAAGCAATATCTGTCCTCTGTCTTCTTCCATTTTCTAAAAACGGCTCTTGTTTCTTGTCATTACCTTCCCACAGAAAGAGTTGTTCTGATTCTTCAATTATTTCTTTTCACTTCGCATTCTTCATGTGGGTGTTTAGGCATAGATAGTATTATAATTTGAATGAAGTCAACTGTTGTTACAAAGAACGTTGTATTGTATTCTTACAATAGGGCGTTGTATTATCAATGGCAAAATTACAAAAAAAGGAATGGGAACACAATAATTGTCAAATATTTTTCTTCCATTCCCAATAAATTCGTATCTTTGTAGCGTCTTCAGAGTCAACCAAGTACCGTTTGCCGGCAAAACGGACACTCCAAGGAGACAAACGACATATTGAAAGGCGTTTACTTCGACGCTTTGTTCTTGACAATCTGAAATCTCGCAAATTTCAACGGAATCTTGAACATGGCAATGGGTAGATGCTCACAAGGTATGTATCATATTACTCTTTCTTTATGAGTGTATATTCATATCTGTGTGGGTTCTATGCTTGCCCGTTCTATTCCGTTGGGCAATGCGAGAGCCTCAGATTGTGGGACGAGTAAGAGTATAGTTCCCACATCTTTTATTATGCCGTCAACGATCATCAACAACTTTTTAAAAGCCGAATCTGGGGGCAATAGGCAATAGAGACAATTATGAAGAAATATTTAACTATTATGCTGTTATTTGTTCCTTTAGTTTTATGTGCATATGTAAGCGAAAGGACTATTAATGTAACCGTCGGAAGTTCATTTACAATTAGCCCATGGAGTGAAAGGGGTTCTGATTATTCTAGCTTCACATGCCAAAGTACTTATGTGACTGCAAGTGATGCATCAGCCTTTTCAATCAATATAACATCTAAAACATCAACAACATACACTTCTTATTCTGGAATCCAGCATGGTTATTATGCAACTTATAGTGTAGAGGCTCTAAAAACTGGTAATTACATATTATATGGAGGATCTCAATGTATAAGAAGTGTAGCTGGTGGTTGGACAACTGGGAATCCTGTAATTAAGTATAATGTAATAGTATCTAACCCTGTATTGGTGAATACTATTGTTCTAAACACAGCAGAAGCCGAAATCACCATAGGAGAAAAAATACAACTGGAAACAACAATCATTCCAAATGATGCCACAAATAAAAGCGTAACTTGGAGTACTACCAATGAAGCGGTTGCAATAGTTGATAATAATGGGATGGTATCTGGGGTTGGGGTTGGCACATGTCAGATAAAAGTAACTGCCAATGATGGAAGTGGAAGGACATCCTCGTGTACTGTAAAAGTGAATCCAATTGAAATATGCAACATCACTCTAAACAAAAAAATGTCAGAATTGATTGTTGGTGAGAATTTACAGTTGGAAACATCTGTCTTACCAAACAACGCAACCGACAAGAGGGTGACATGGAAAAGTTCTAACAATAGCATTGCTACAGTAGATGACAATGGTTTAGTAACTGCTGTAGCATATGGCCAATGCAATATTATTGTTTCCACTGTTGATGGAAGCAACCTAAAAGACACATGTCAAATTATAGTTTTGGATAATTACTTGAGCATAGACAATACAGTTGGTGTGCCAGGAGGGACCTCTTTGTATCCCATTCTATTAAACAATGTCTCCGATATTACGGGAATGCAATTTGAGATACAACTACC
>JAFYZV010000090.1 GCA_017548525.1 Prevotella sp. | reverse complement strand
AGCCGTGTTGCTAATCCAGCCAGAGCACAACATACAGGCAAGACCAATGGCGAGGAAAATGCGACGTGGACTGTCGCCTACCCATTTCATTGACATGATGCCGTACGCAATGCGCTTGTCCAAACCATTCACCATCATACCCTTTGCAATCAAGAAACCTCCCATGAACAAGAAGATCATCGGGTTAGCAAAGTTTGCAAAGGCATCTTTCGCCGATACCACTCCAAAGACAACGCAAAGCGTCGGACCTATCAGAGAAGTCACGGGAATGGGTACTGGTTCACAAATCCACCAAAATGCCACCAGTGTTACAATAGCCAACAACTTGTGGGCTTCAGGATTGTCTGCCAGTCCTTCAATAGGGATTAACCACACTAAGAGTGCACAAATAGGACCGAGTATCGCCCCAAAGATATGGCGTTTTCGGTCAAAAGAAGATTCTTGAATCGGTTCTTCTTCCACAGTTTCTGGAACTTTCTGTTCTACAACGTCTTCCATACAAATAAAAAATTTACAACTTCAATTTCTTTTTTGGTCTGCAAAGTTATGAAAAATTATTTACATAACGGAAAGAATCATAAAAAAATGAATAAAATCATGTTATCGCAAGTTCCAAGTCTCCCACCTCGGCATTTTTGATAAACGCATTGATGGAAATCTCTCCACCATCACCCTAACCCCTCAAGCCATTTCCCAAAAACAAAAAAAGAGAACCTTGTGGGTTCTCTTAAAACAAACTTGGCGGAAAGTGAGGGATTCAAACCCCCGATACCCGTAATGGGTATACCGGATTTCGAGTCCAGCGCATTCGATCACTCTGCCAACTTTCCTCTTTTGCCGTGCAAAGGTAACACTTTATTTTCATCCCACCAATATTTTCCCAATATTTTTCACATAATAAAAGGATGCACCCGATTGGGGTACATCCTTTTCTTGTCTATGATGATGGATTGTCAGCCTCCATCATCCTCTATTGATGGATGATTACTTCACGATAACCGTCTTACCATTGTGGATATACAATCCCTTGCGCATGGGCTTGCCTTGCACCTGAACACCCTCGATGGTATACCATGCACCATCCACCACGTCGGTATCAGCGTTTCTGATGCCCGTTGCCTCTCCGTCAAAACTGATGGTTAAGGACTTGGCATTGCTGCCTTCTGGCAAGAGGTAGTAAGCCTTGTTGGCATTCAGCGTGGTCCCTGTATATTTAAAGAAGTTGATGTAACTTTCCTTACTCCTGCCAAGGGTATAGATGATTCCTGGGGTTTGTGCCAACAAGGAAGCAACGGGTGTGTTCTCCACACAGCCATCAAGCAAGCTGTTGGGAGCTCCCGCAGGCAACGGGTCAGCCTCATCAATTATTGGGAACTTGTATGTACCCGAATTACCCTCGATGATGACACCCGTCCCACCGGGGATATTCTTTTCCAACCGCGCAGCCTTCAGCTCCTTACCATCACGCTCATAGATATAGAACGCCCCGAGGATATTGGGTTCGTAAACATCGTATGGGATTTTCACGGGATCGTCGAGGTAAAGCGTCGTCAAGCCCGCAGAGGTTATAACTACTGGGAAGTAATTGTAAGCTTTACCTGTCAGTTGAATCACCACATCATTAGCACTTTTGGCAGAAAGGGTCAGCGTACCCGTATAATCACCAGCTACCGTTGGGGAAAAAGTAATGGTCACATCCTTTCCACCGTCGCTATAATCTGTCGGGGAGATTGTAGTCACATCGGTGGAAAATACGGTTGTTCCATTGCTATTGACGAGGGTTGCGGTGATTGTTTTGTTAAGGCCAGAACCCTTCACGTTGACGGTCATAGAGATAGGTGTCCCAATGGTCGTCTCGAATGCAAGGGAGGTTGGGTTAACAACAATAGTTGGTTTTGCTTTTGTTTGTACCACGGCTGTTAGTGTTGAACCCATGACGACAGCCATCATTAGTAATAACTTCTTCATATTCTTTCCTGTTTTAAATAATTAATACTCTGTTTTAGGTTGGTTATTCCCACAAGTTTGTTTCAAGATTTACTCGCTCCAAACATTGTTTCTCACACCATTTCTATGCTGGGGGTCGAGAGGGTCAACGGGACCCGGTTCAACTGGGTCATGACCTAACTGTTCATCGGTGGTTCCTTCTCCGAGTTCCCACCCTGCCATGAGTCGATGCCTTGAGATGTAGTCGTTGACTTTAATCACAGGCTTGCTGTAGTCCTTAATAATCTTCTCCATAATTATCTTAGTTTAAATTAATGAATGTTTCTTCTATTTTATTGAATCATGTACGTACTGCCATTGTGGATGTAGAGTCCCCGTTGCATGGGTTTACCGTTGAGTCTGATACCCTGTATGGTGTACCATGCGCCGTTGTCTTTGTCGGCTTTCACGAAGTTGATGCCCGTGGCATCGTCTCCGAGGTTTAGGGTGAGCTGCTTAGCGGCGTTGCCATCATCATAGATGAGGAAAGCCTTGTTGGCTGCCAACGTCGATTCTGAATACCGATAGAAGTTGAGATAATCGTCTGTCCCCCTGCCAAGCGTATAGACATAGCCTGTTGTCTTGGATTCCCTCAATACCTGTGCTGTCGAAATGTCGGTTGTTGAGCCAGAGAGGAGACTTGGATATTTTAAGGCATCTGCCTCTTCTGTCTTGTAGAATCGATAGGTTCCAGCATTTCCTTGCACAATTACTCCCGTGTAGGCAGGTATGTTGTTTTTGAGTCTTGCAGCGAGCAACTCTTTACCCTTAATGCCTATGATGTAATACACACCGAGCAAATCGGGGCTATATGTTGTATAAGGAATTTCCACGGGGAAGTCGAGATAGAGCGTTGCCAGCCCAACTTTGCTGATTACTACATCAAAGAAATCGGCATCAGCCTTGGAAGCGGAAGCATTAAGTGAAATATTTCCTCCCTGTTCACTGTAAGACATCATCGTGCTTGGCGACAACTTTTGTTCGTTTTGCGCCCATCCCGTGATGGATGCTCCCATGATGATTAAAATAAAAAATAGCCTTCTCATACCTCAAAGTTTTTCTTTTTGCGTTAAGTATCAAGTGATATTACCCTCGTAATCCATCTGTTTACAGTTACGCGACATGCTCATCCAATCATGGTATGGACACATTACAATGCAAAGATATATGAAAATTTTCATATACATATACATTTTTTGTAAATTTTTCGTAAACGCCTCATATTATTGCCGTCAAGGGCTTCAACAAGACGATGGGTTATCTTTCGCCAATTGATAAGCCATTCGGCGGAAGGGTATGGTTGGGATTCAGTTTGCGTATGGGAAAACGGTGTCTTCCCATAGTGAAAACACCGTTTTCCCATACGCAAACCGAAAATGGTGAATACATCACCTTTTTAAGCCCCAATCAAGTACTGCTTTTTTTTGTGCGGCAAATGATGGTCTTGTCATTTGTTTTTCGTATTTTTGCGGATGATAAAGCCAACGTAACGAGGGAAAGACGAGAGAAAGACGATGGAATCAGACAGCCAGATATTACACAAGTACATCAGCGAAGTGAACCAAAAGCTCAGGAGCGGCGACGCAAGGGAACACACCTACCGCGCCCCTTTGGAGAACTTCCTGCAAGCCATCTTGGGCAATGGCTACCAAACGCTCAACGAGCCTTCACGCATCGAGTGCGGCAACCCCGACATCCACATCCGGGATAAGGACAACATGACGGTCGCCATCATCGAGACGAAGGACATCAACACGGGCGACCTCGACGGCACGACACGCAACCAAGCGCAGTTTGACCGCAACAAGCGGGCCATCAGCCATTGCATCTTCACCGACTACCTGGACTTCCACTTCTTCGAGAACGGCGAGGCGGAGCCCATCAAGACCATCCGCATCGCCACCGTCCAAGGGAAGAAAGCGATTCTATATGAGGAGAAAGGCGAGGAGCTGGTGGCATTCCTGCGCACCTACATCGCCAGCGGCATCCCGCAAATCACCACCGCAAGGAAATTGGCAGACCTCATGGCACGCAAGGCCAAGCTCATGTACTCGGTCATCATCGACATCTTCGACCAGGAGAGCGACAACGACGAGCGCGGCCTCCTGCTCCATTTCTACGAGGAACTGCGTGACAGCCTCGTGCCATCGCTCGATGCGAGGGGCTTTGCCAAGGTCTATTCGCAGACGGTGGCATACGGGTTGTTCGCCGCCAGGCTACACGACCCCACCACCGACGACTTCTCACGCATCGAGGCAGCACACCTCATACCCAAGACCAACCCCTTCCTGCGCGGCATCTTCAACGACCTGGCGGGCAACAACATCCACCCCCGCATCTCGTGGATTGTCGATGACCTCGTGCGGATGTTCGCCGCCACCGACCTACGGCGCATGTTTGAGCGCGACGCACGGCAAAACCGCGACCCCCTCATCCATTTCTACGAGGACTTCCTTGCAGCCTTCGCCCCCCAGGACAAGAAGGCCTTTGGCGTGTGGTACACCCCCTTGGAGGTGGTGCGGTTCATCGTCAACGGCGTAGACCATATCCTTCAGACGAAGTTTGGCATAGCAGACGGCCTCGCCGACAATCACCGAATCCCCAACAAGCTGACGCATGAAAAAGAGGAAACGCCCATAGTGCAAATCCTCGACCCCGCCACGGGCACGGGTACCTTCCTTGCCGAGGTGGTCAACCACGTGGCAGACCACTTCCAAGGGCAGCGGATGCTCTGGCAGAAGTTCGTACACGAGAACCTCCTGCCGCGCCTCTACGGCTTCGAGATACAGATGGCATCCTACACCGTGGCGCATGTCAAGCTCGACATGGTACTCAGGAACACGGGCTATGAGGCCATGCCCTCCGACCGCTTCAACGTCTGCATGACCGACTCCCTGACTGGCGACAGCCCCAACAGCGAGGGTAGCACCAACTATTGGATCAAGGGCGAACTGGAGGAGGCGAACAAGATCAAGGCGCAAAAGCCCATCATGGTGATGGTGGGCAACCCCCCATACAACGGCGAAAGCCAAAACAAGGGCGACAACTACAAGGACATCGCCAAACTGCTCAACGACTACAAGCGGGAACCGGGCAAAAGCCATAACATCGACGACACGAAATGGCTCAACAACGACTACGTGAAGTTCATCCGCCTGGCGCAGCGGTACATCGAGGACAAGGGGGAGGGCGTCATCGGATTCATCAACCCCCACAGCTACTTGGACAGCTTGACCTTCCGGGGGATGCGTTACGAGCTGCTCAAGACCTTCGACGAGATCTACATCCTCGACCTACACGGCAACAGCAAGACGCGAGAGACCTCGCTCGGCGACGTGAAAGACGAGAACGTGTTTGACATCCTGCCCGGCGTATGCGTCAACATCTTCGTCAAGAAAGCCAAGACCGATGGCGAAACTGCGACAAAGAGTCTTGCACGGGTGTACCATGCAGACCTCTTCGGACGGCGGAAAGACAAGCTGGAGTATTTGGCGACACACGACTTGGGGGACATCCCCTTCAAGGAAGTGGAGATTCACGCGCCAATGTATTTCTTTGTACCCATCGACTTCACCCAAGAGGAGGAATACTACAGGGGCTTCTCCCCCAAGGAACTATTTAAGATTGGCGGAGTAGGCGTATGCTCAAAACGCGACTCCATCGCCTTCCAACACACAAAAGAGCAAATCAAGCGCGTGGTGGAGGACTTCTACAACCTACCCGAACAAGACATCAAGAGAATCTATAATATTGAGAAAGAGAGCCGTGACCAACA
The DNA here is from genome assembly GCA_017548525.1 of Prevotella sp. Lineage (GTDB taxonomy): Bacteria > Bacteroidota > Bacteroidia > Bacteroidales > Bacteroidaceae > Prevotella. Next base: position 5,300 of record JAFYZV010000090.1, on the reverse strand, counting down.
AGTATCCCTTGCCAAGGCTAACATTGTAAACTATGGATTGAAAGATGAATACTATCGAGAGGTGTTGTACAGACCTTTCGATAAGAAATTCACTTATTATACAGATAAGTCAAAAGGGTTTATTGCTTATCCTGTGTACGATGTCATGAAGCACCTCACCCATCATGACCCATCCAAGAACCTGTCGCTGATCACTTGGTCGGCGGGCAAGGATGTGGGCAACATGACCTGGAACTTGGCATTCGTCTCCGACACAATCGTAGACTTGCACGTGTTTTATCGCGGGGCCTACATCTATCCCCTCTATGTCCACCCGGGACAGGAGACGCACCACGCCGACCACAGCACGGAGGTGGAGCTGGGTCACGGCGGCGAGGGATACGGGGAACTGATACCCAACCTTCGCGAGGAGGTGGTGGGAAAGGTCGCCAAGGCATTGGGCAAACGCCCACAGCCCGAGGAGCTGCTCGACTATGTGTATGCCTTGCTGCACTCCCCGCACTACCGCGAGCGGTACAAGGAGTTCCTTAAGCGCGACTTCCCACGCATCCCCTACCCCACGGATATCCACACATTCGACTCCTTAGCACAAGCGGGCCGCGCCCTGCGGGAACTCCACCTGATGAGAGACCCCTCCCCATGGAAGGCACATATGCGCTTCCCCTGCGTCGGCGAGGGCAGCAACATCATCGAAAAGCGGGAATGGCGTGACGGGCGCGTCTACATCAACGACACCCAATATTATAACAATGTGTCGGAAGAGATGTGGAAATTCTACATCGGAGGCTACCAAGTGGCGGATAAGTGGCTCAAGGACCACGCCCACCAAGAGCTTCGCCTCGACGACGTGCTGCATTATTCCAACATCCTCCATGTCATCAGCGAGACCATCAGATGGATGGAAACCATTGACACGCTATATCCAGAAACCCTTTATACATCGTAGTTTCAAGAGTGATAGGGATTACTTCACGTAAACTACTGCCAGGCGGTTGGAGGTGGTGCCTTGTACACCCTTGCCTGTTGCCTCATCGACGATGACACCGCGTGTCTTGAGGTATTCAGCAACCACGTCGGCACGTGCCTGGGAGAGTCTCTGGTTGAGTTCGGGATTGCCCTCGGGCGAGGCGGTACCGACGATTTGCACATGCTTTCCCTGCTTGATGTTGTTCAAGGCAGCCTTGGAGTCGAATGTCAATTCCGACTTGCCCTGTGCGAATGTCACGAAGACGAGGTCTTCCACTTTCACCTCGCGGACGGTGGTTGTGGGTACTTCCTTCACCACTTCCTTAATAACCTCTACCTCTTTGGGCTTACGAGACAATTCATCGCGAAGGGCATTGATCTGTGCATTCAATGCGTCAACCTCTGCCTGGTCGCGACCAGGAGCGAAGGCGAAGTTGTGTGTGCCATTGGAGTTGCGGAACTTGTAGACGATGCCCGCATTGAGTTGGAATGCCGCACGGTTGATGTTGTATTCCACACCCTCATAGCCTGCGCCATTGAGTGCCCAGACGACGGCGGGTTCCACATAGAACTGCCAAGCCTTCTTGGCACCAAGGTTGAAAGCGAGGTCGATGCCCGCCTTGGACGTGAGGGCATCAATGGACTTAACCAGCACCTCATGATCGAAGGTGTGCCCCCAACCAAGGCCATAGAGTCCAATCACCTCAAAGCAACGTGGCTGACCAGGATAGCCACCAAACCAGTTGCTGAAATTCACCGTACCCAACAAGCTGGTATTGATTCCCCTTACCACGGTCTTGAGTGAAGTATAGGGTTTGTTGGTGAAATAGGCGTTGCTCTCCACCGCCAATCCGAACACGGGCGTGAAGTAGCGTCCAATGCGAAGGCCAGCGTTGGGGTTTAACTTGTTGAGCCATCCCCCACCAGGAGAGGTCATCTTGGTAGCCACGCCGCCGTTGATTCCGATGTAGAAATTGTCGGATGTCTTGCTCTCTTTTACCGTTTGTGCGGAAACTGCTGTTGCCATCATGGCGGCAACAAATAATAAAGCTAACTTTTTCATGTCACTATCAAATAACCTTTAAATCCATAAACGAATGATAACCATTCTTTTAAATCGGGTGCAAAATAATCAAAAAAACTCGTAACAGCCAAATAATTCACATAAAAAAGGAGGTTTCTTGGCTTTGTTCGGCGGTGTTTTCCAGTAAAACAACCGCTATGGGCGGTTTTTGTGGGAATTATTTATTACCTTTGCCGCTGGTTTTTATGGTTCGGGAAAAAGAGATATATAAGGTGACGCTGGTGGGCAGCGCAGGGAATGTGGCATTGCTGACATTCAAGTTCATTGCGGGGATATTGGGACATAGTTCGGCAATGATTGCCGATGCCGTGCACTCCCTCTCAGACTTTGTTACTGACTTGGTGGTATTGGTGTTCGTTGGCATCAGTGCCAAGCCACAAGACCAGTCGCATGACTATGGCCATGGGAAGTTTGAGACCATCGCCTCGTTCCTGATAGGACTGGCATTGGTGGCTGCTGCAACGGGCATCATCGTGTCGGGCGGCGTGAAGTTGGTGGCGTGGTGGGACGGCAAGACTTTGGCGGCACCGGGCTGGATAGCGTTTTGGGCAGCATTGTTTTCGATATTGATCAAGGAACTGCTCTACCAATACACGGCACGGAAGGGTCGGCAACTCGACTCGCAAGTGATGATTGCAAACGCCTGGCACCACCGCAGCGATGCCCTTTCGTCAATTGGGGCTGCCATCGGCATTGGGGGAGCCATTTGGTTGGGAAACCGTTGGACGGTACTCGACCCGTTAGCCTCCATCATTGTGGGACTGATGTTGGTGAAAGTGGCTTGGGACATCTTGAAGAAGAGTATCGGCGAGTTGACGGAATGTTCGCTGCCAGCGGAGACGGAACAGGAGATTGAGCAGATTATCCGCTCGTTTGCCGATGTGCAAGAACCTCACAACCTACGTACCCGCCGCATCGGCGACCGCATCGCCATCGAGGCTCATGTACGCATGGATGGCAACTTGCCATTGCAGGTGGTGCATGAACGTGCCACAACCATCGAGCGCAAGTTGAAGGAACGGTTTGGCACAAAGACGCATGTCACCCTGCACATGGAGCCTATCAAATAAGCAAGCTGTATCAACAAATCTTATTTCTTCGTCTTCCGAAATTCATCGAGTTGGCGGAAACAATGCTTATTAATGATGCTTTCCAATTCGCGATCGGGGTTGTGGCGAATGACACATTGGTGATTAAACTCCATCAGTTCCCCATTCTTTTTAGTGTAAGGTTGCCAAACGGGAATATCTGCTATGTTGGGATTGCCAGTCTTGGCGAACTGCGCCCAAACGCTACTCATGATGTCAGCCAATCGCAGGTCGGCATTTGTGGGTTTGGGAAGTTCATTACCCGCATGGTGAAGCGTATTGAAACAGAACTTCAGTTCATGTCCGTGGACACTCCCATGATTGACTGGCGAACGCCAGGTGAACATATACATATAGGTAGGTGCCTTGCGCGTCTCGGCAATGGCATCGGCTGTGATGATGGTCTTTGGACGAAACAGCCAGTCAATGCTTAACAAGTCTTGCTGCGAATGATTGGGCCATGCCTTACCGAAAGCACTAATATAGGTATCAGTATCGTCGCCGAAGGTCTTGAAGAGTTCCTGTCGTGCTTGGTCAGATGTCATTTCACGGTCGTAATGCAGGCGTTGCAGTTCGTTGAACGTCGTGCCAATGAGGATGGGAATATCTGAGGAAATATCTGAGAAGCCGTCTTGGAAAGGTTGTTGGAGCAGTGTCTCGCCATCGGGTGTAGGTCCGAATCCCCACATCATGGGCGTACCTGGCTTGCGTGTTCCTATGCTGGCAGCCATGGCACGTTGCCCTGCGGCATAAAGTTCGTCGTATGGAACCTCCTTGATAAGGTCTATTTGTCCCGTGTCGATATTCAATTCCTTCAATACTGCCTTGCCCAATTCTTCGGTCATGGCCTTTGTGTTGACGTTCAGAATGGTGCCACTCATAATAATGGCTTTGTGAAAAAGTCCTTTGGCTTGGGGCATACAGAGCAGTGTTCCCACCTTTCCACCACCACCCGACTCCCCGAAGATGGTCACGTTTGTCGGGTCTCCTCCAAACTGTCGTATGTTGTTTTGAGTCCATTGCAGGGCTTGCACCACGTCAAGCATCCCCACATTGCCCGAATACTTGTATTTCGGCGAACATGCCGAGAGGTCGAGAAAGCCAAGGATGTTCAATCGATGGTTGACACTGACGACCACCACGCCCTTCTTGGCGAGTTGCATTCCCGGGTTCCATGCCGACGTTCCAGAATCGAAACCACCGCCATGCAACCAAAGCATGACGGGTTTTGAGGCCTTGGTGTCGGTGGTCCAGACATTCAACACACATGAGTTCTTCTCCGACATCTCTGCCTCGCTGAGTTTGCGACCCCATGTTTGCTGCATCACCTGTGGTCCCCAATGGTCGCAGACCCTGATGGTGTCCCACTTATCCACGGGTAGTGGAGGCATGAACCGTTCAACTTTGGCGTAGGGAATACCGAGAAAGCCCATTGTTCCCTCATGGTCAAAGCCTTTTACCAATCCCGATTCTGTTTGGACAATCATCGGGTCTTCCGTCTGTGCCACGCTTCCTATGGAAAACAACATGGCAACAACTGCTATGAAAATATGGTTTCTCATCATCATCAAACTTTCATAATTTATACTTCTAAGCTGCAAAGATACAAAACTTTAGTATAAATTATCATTTTTCGTGAAATAGATTGGCGGTTATGGTCTCCTACCGCCATTGCCAAAGTTCCCTCCACGGGGACCATCAAAGCCACCCCTCTCCCCTCGCGGACCGTCGAAGCCATTCCTACGCCAACCGCGTTCACCCCGTTCTCCGCGTTCTCCGCCGTTGTTAGCCCCTCCAAAGAAATTCAAGCGGTAGCTAACATGAAGCATGGCATACGACGTGATGGCGTTGACCTCTCGGTCAGTCCATCCATTGGCGTTCACCGTTCGCGAGAAATTGGTCTGCTCATGCAAGATGTCGTACCATTGCAACATGACCGTGAGCTTCTTTCCCTTGAGGAAGCTATGCGATAGTTGGGCATTCCAAATTAATTCATTGGTATTGAGCGTCTCGTCGCTATAACCCCTCTTGCTATACATGTGGATGTCTGTGGAGAGGTTGCTGCCTCAGGGGAAGGTGATTCGTGTGTTCCCACCATAATTGAAATTCCACGTCGTGAGGTTGCGAGACGCTTGCAAGCGATTCTCGGTACGGGCGTAGGT
>JAFYZV010000009.1 GCA_017548525.1 Prevotella sp. | reverse complement strand
GTTTACTGGACCTAATGGGAATAGCATCTTTTTACCCGCTTCAGGGTTGAGAATTGAGTCGACTACTGATAATAAGAAATCCTATGGTTGCTACTGGCTATCCACACAAGACGAAAAATATATTGATTTCGCCTATGCTATGTGTGTCTCATCAAGTCAATGCTTCCGAAGTTCACACCTATGCGGGTATGGTCTATCTATCCGCCCTGTCACAGAATAGTATCTTGATGTCTTATCGGTATTTTACAGTGCCTTTTATTTTGGCTATAGCCGCAAACCTTTTTGACTATAGCCGCAAACCTTTTTGACTATAGCCGCAAACCTTTTTGACTATAGCCGCAAACCTTTTTGACTATAGGCAAAAAGTGACAAATGCGGCATTTGTTCCCGACGAACGCTACATTAGTTCCTGCCAAACACCACATCCATAACCGACAAACCATACATCCACGCCAAAGATAAGCGGTCTGAAAGGCAACAAGCACATAGCCCAGAACTATATGCTTGTTGACATTCCTACTTCTTAAATCCACAACGAGCGGAAAGCTTGTATGCCTTGGTGGTTGATGTCAAGGGATTCGGCTATCGTGAGGTGTCTCTCCGCCCTCGCTTCCTCGCCAAGCCCTGCATAGCCGAGGGCGAGCATATAGTGGCAATGCACCTGGTTCTTGCGGTCGAGCGAGTCTTCCCAGATGAGCAGGTCGGGAAGGGAGACGGCGAAATAGTCCAATGTCTGCTTCTCGAAGAGGTGCTGCTTGCCATAGTTGACGAGCTTATGGAAACGGCCATGCGCCTCTCCCACCCTGCCGAGTCGCAGCAATGCCAGTCCTTGATAATAAATCTTGTCGGGCTTGGCATCGTTATAATAGATGGCAGCAGCGGGTTCCAGGTTGCCTTGAGCCGCCTTTTCCCAGCACTCGCGGGCTTTCTCCACGTCTCCCTTTTGTGCATACGCCTCTCCCATGAGATAATAAAAGTCATTTTCGGGAGTATTATAAAGTTTGCCCTCGCCCAAATGATGGGGGTAGACAAGACACTCCTCCAACAAGCTGATGGCATTGTCGAAACTCTTTTCCTTCAATGCCTTCTTTGCCAATTCCACCCTTGCGAACTGGTATTGTGCGGGTACTTTGCCTTCACCTCCCTCCCAGGGATGGAACTGGTGAGCGTCTAACTTTGCCTTTGCCTCCCCATAACGTCCCACTTGGTTGAGCAAAGTAATCTCTTCCAACACGAGGTCATCACGCTGAATAATGAGTTGGGGATGGGCTTGCAACTTGTCGAGGCGTGTCTGATGCGGTCTCTGCAAGCGTTTATACAATTGGTCAAGTTCCATGAGAACCCGTGCGTCAGTGGTATCGAGGGCAAAAGCCTTCTCCATATTGATGACCGCCTTCTCTTCATCATCTCTCTTGTTAAACTCCAAGAGTGCCAAATTACGCCATACCGTGGGGAAAGATGGGTCGTTGATGGATGACTTGACCCAAAGCTTATATGCCAAGCGATATTGCCGTTTGTCATAATAAAGGCAACCAAGATAATATGGAGCCCGTGCGCCCGTGGGGTTTTTCTCCATAGCATCACACAGGGCGAGGATAGCCTCGGGACGGTTGGGGAAACAATAGTCGGTCGGCATCTTCTCTGCCTTCTCATATTCGCCCAAGTAATAATAGGTCATGGGTGATGTGGCATTCTCCTTTTCTGCCATTTTCCAGATGTCTTTCGCCTCGTCATATAGCCCTGCCTGGGCATAGTCAAGGGCAACCTCATCGTAATTGTCACAACTCTGGCGCAAGAGAGTCTTCATCTCCTCCAATACCGAAGCATCCTTGGTGAGCAAGTATTTCTCATAGAGACATCCATAATTAAAACGGTCAAAGCAAAGGCTCTCCTCGATAAATGCCAAAAGTTCCGTTTGCTGTGGCATTGCCACAACAGACTGGACTGAGGCTGTGGCGGCAGAGAGGTGACGCAGCACGGCGGCACGTAAGGCGCGAGCCTTGTGGTTGTGCCAGTTGTTTTGCAAGGAGCGGTCCAATTCCTCAAGTGCATCTTCGTATTTTCCTTGTGCCACGCTGATTTTCGCTGCCTCCAAATAGGCGGCATCTGCCCATGCTTTGTTCCATGAGGCTTTCCAAAAGCGGTCGTAAGCCTCATCCATCTTGCCTTGGTATTTCAACGCCAAGCCGAGGTTGTAGATGGGTTCGCCATCGTAGGGGTTGGGGTTGCGGCGAGTGATGACCGTCACCGCCTTGCGCAGATAGACCTCCGCCTTGTCGAAACGGCCCTTGCGGATATACCAGAGTCCCATGGCATTGAGACATCGGTAGTCCATTGGGTCGCGCCGCAAAGCCTCCTCATAGTAGTCAAGGGGTGAAAACGTGGCATGGCGATATTGCTCCAAGTGAAGTCCTGTGAGATACAACTGCTCATTGGTCTTCACCTCCACGGGTGGCAAGGCTGCCTCTGCCGCATCGGGGACGGGACGAATGTCATCTGCCTCACCATGCCAAACGAGGTAACAACCATTGGTCACGGATGTATTTGGTGATGGATTTATTGTCAATGATAGGTGTTCCATGCTTGCCGAACCTATCTTGACAGCCTCCTCCAAGATAGCTTCGGGTGAGATTTCCACCACCTTATTATAATATTCCGTGCCGTCATCGTCTTTCAGGATGACACAAACACGACGTTTGGAGGTGGCAAAGACCTTGAATTGGACAAGGGTATCACCCTCGATAGACGGCACACAGTCAATGGCGATGATGAAGTCGCGTGACGCTTGTTTCACGATGCCCAACTCGCGATAGGGCATGAAATACTGGGTAAAGCGTTTCTCCTCGTAGGGCATGAGCCACGAGAAGTCGGGTTGGTTCTCCGTATATACCCCTGCCATCAGCTCGATATACGGTCCGTCTGCATCGGTGAGGTTGCGGTCCCATGCTTGTCCGAAGTCGCCATTGCCCCAAGTCCATTGCTTTTTGCCAGGCGAGAAATGGTGGGAAGCGACATGCAGCATACCCGCCTTCGTGTCATTCTCATAACCACCCTCAAAATTGTATTTCGAGTTGACCGCCATATATGACGTTGGCACCTTGATATTCTTGTAATTGGAGATGTCCACACCCGCCGAATAGTCCATCTTGTAATATGTCCCCGTGGCAATCGGGAATGACGAGACGGCTCGTTTGCCATGGTCGAAGACGGCATTGATGTCGGGTGGAAACACGCTCTGGTAAGCGTCATTAACCGACACGGCGGGATTTGCCCACCACAAGAAGGTTTGTGGAACATCGGTACGGTTGTATAAGATGCCATTGATTTCGAGATAAGCACACCCAGGACGCAACGTGAAGCCAGCCGACCCTTTCTGGTGGGTCATCCTCTCCATCTCATTGACCCACACCGTGACCGACCCGTCCTCGTTTTCCACAATGGTGGAATCTACGGGTAAATAGGTAGACGGACGGTGGTGCTGGGGCCAGTTGAACTCGATACCCCCAGAAATCCATGGTCCAGTCAGTCCCACGAGTGCGGGTTTGATGACATGGTTGTAATAGACGAAGTGCCGCTGGCGTATCTTGTCGTATGCCATCTGCACACGTCCGCCTAATTCGGGTAATATCATGACCTTGATATATTCATTCTCCATGAAGACGGCTTTCCATTCCTTATCCACCTTCTCATTGGCTATCGACTCGATGACGGGATAGGGATAGACGGCTCCAGATGAGCCTTGATACACACGTTTCTCTAAAAAAATGGGGTTCTTCTCAGCCTTCCCAATCTCGTATGTTGGGATGACGACGGTTTCTTTCCACGCTTTGACCATAACTGACTTATAATATGATAAAGTTAATATAGATTGGAAGTTTCTAAACTCCTCATTATTCTTCTTTTCTCCTTGTTTCACTCTTGACCCAATAATTCACGCTCTAATTGTTCGAGACTCTTGCCTTTGGTCTCTGGGCAGCGGCGCATGAAAAACGCGAAGCCACACAGGCAGATGGCTGAATAGATCCAGAACGTGCCGCTTGAGCCAAGGGTGGCATTGAGCGAGGGGAATGAGAAGGTAAGCGTACAACACCCTGCCCAGAGGGCAAACGTGCAGGTCGCCATCGCCACGCCACGCACCCTATTAGGGAATATCTCCGATAAAAGAACCCAAGTGACAGGACCGAGCGACATGGCATAACAGGAAATGGCAGCCACCACCAGTATCACCATGAAGAAACCTGTGACATGGAAGTGGTAACACGTGCCTAAAACCAAGTAAATGATACCCAGCCCCCCAGCTCCAAAGAGCATCAGCGAGCGACGTCCCCACCTATCCACGGTGTAAAGTGCCACAATGGTGAAGATAACATTGGCAATGCCCGTGATGACAATATTGAATAACACGTCACCAACGGCATATCCTGCGGCGGAGAATATCTCTTGTGCATAATTGAAAATGACATTCGTGCCGCACCATTGTTGGAAAACTGCAATGAAAATGCCCAACACCAATACGGGCATATAAAGACGGGAGAAGAGCGCACGAAGACCGCCACGCTCCTGCATACGGTCATCCTCCGCCGCTCGCGTAATGGCATCGACCTCGGCATCGGCATAGTCTGCACCTCCCACCTTGCCCAATGTCTCCCTCGCTTTGCCAACAAAACCATGGAGGGCTTGCCACCGTGGACTCTCGGGAATGAAGAAAGCGAGAATGAGGAATAAGGTCGCCGGCAGTGCCTCTGCCCAAAACATCCACCGCCAACCCATCTGCCCGTTCCAAGAGGCGAGGATGTCGGCTTGCGTGAAAGCCTGTGGCACTGGCTCGGCTATCTGCCAGTTGGCGATTTGTGCGGCGAGGATGCCCAAGACGATAGTCATCTGGTTGAGCGAAACCAACTTCCCACGGATATCGCTTGGCGAGACCTCGGCGATATACATCGGTGAGAGAGCCGATGCCACGCCAATTCCCACGCCCCCAACGAACCGTGCAACATTGAACAGCGTGAAGTTATTAAACAGTCCCGTGGCAATGGCTGACACCGTGAACAGCACCGCCGCGACGATAAGCAATGGCTTACGCCCGAATCGATCGGCAAGCGCACCTGCCACCATCGCCCCTATGAGGCAGCCCACCAATGCGGTAGACATCGCCAATCCCTGCATCACGGGTGACGCACTGATGCCGAAAAACAACTCATAGAATGGTTTGGCACCGCCAATCACCACCCAATCGTAGCCAAAAAGCAGTCCACCCATCGCTGAGACGAGGCAGATAAAATAAACAAACCGTTGATTGTATCGTTTCATGTTATTGAGTATTGTGTACTTACGATTGCAAAGATATTCATAATAATTGAATTTTATACCCTAACAGAAATAATATCAGCAAAGAAAAAGCATAATCCAGAATAAAAAAACATGCCAACGCCAATAAAAGATTACACAAATGGTTTACAGTTATCATTTTTTTTCGTATATTAGCGGCGTAAAACCAATTATCACTTCAACATGAAAGAGAAAAGCAATGACATGAACCGCCGTGAGTTCATTAAAAACATCGGCAAAGGAACACTCTCTGCCGTCGCATTAATGACATTGGATCCCCTGCAAGTCCTTGCGAATAACGAGGCTCCACAAGACCCACAACCATCGACCAACACCATGACCATGCGTGTGAACCGCCATACGGGCGACAAGGTATCGCTCCTTGGCTTTGGCATGATGAGACTACCCAAGAACCAAGACGAGGTGAACAAGATGGTTGACTATGCTCTGGAACATGGCGTAAACTATTTTGACACCGCCCCCGCCTACGGCAACTCGGAAGTGGTGACTGGCATCGCCCTCAAACGGCATCCCCGAAACAGCTATTACATTGCGACAAAGATGTCCAACCAAAACCGAAGGGTACACTCTTTCGATGAGTCGAAGAAGATGTATGAGCGGTCGTTTGAGCGGTTGCAGATAGACTACATCGACTATTACCTGCTCCATTCCATCGGGGGAAGCGGGATGGATGAGTTCCGCTCGCGATTTATCGATAATGGGCTGCTCGACTTCCTCGTGAAGGAACGTGATGCAGGGCGCATCCGGAATCTTGGTTTCTCTTATCATGGTAACGTCGAGGTCTTCGATTGGTTGGTGGATCACCAAGATGAATACCATTGGAGTTTCGTGCAAATCGAATTGAACTATATCGACTGGCGACATGCCTCGCTCGGTCAAGGCGGATGGAAAAAGGACGCTGATGCTGAATACTTATACAACAAACTCGATAAGGCGGGCATACAAGCCGTCGTCATGGAGCCGCTCCTCGGCGGTAGGCTCGCCAACGTACCTGAGGAGTTTGCCAAGGACCTGAAGG
>JAFYZV010000089.1 GCA_017548525.1 Prevotella sp. | reverse complement strand
GTTATATTTTGTTTTGATGATATGTATTATCTGATTCTTTCATCCGCTTCGTACTCAAAAGACCACATGCGGCATAGATGTCTTGCCCCCTTGAGGCACGGATGGTGGTGAAAATGCCATGATGGGTGAGGTAATCGCGGAATGGTTCCAGCCTCGTCTCGTCCGTTGGGGGTAGGGGAGTGTCGGGCGTTTGGTGGAAACGAATGAGATTGACTCTACATTCCAAGCCCTTCAATAGCTTCACGATTTCACGTGAATAGGTCATCGAGTCGTTTTTCCCACCGAACATGATGTATTCAAAAGACAACCTTCGCTGGTGGGTGAAGTCGTATTGTCGCAACAATTCTATGATGTCGCGGAGTGGGTAGCCACGCTCGGCGGGTATCATCTCTGCCCGTTGTTCCGCAAATGGCGAGTGCATACTGATGGCAAGGTGGCATTCGCTCTCGTCGAGGAATCGTTTTAGTTTCCCTTTGATGCCCACCGTACTCACCGTGATGCGCTTGGGACTCCAGCCATAACCATATTCTGCCGTCAGGATTTCCGTTGCTTTCAGCACGTTGTCGAGGTTGTCCATCGGCTCGCCTTGCCCCATAAACACGATATTGGTCAACGTGTCTCGCTCGGGTAGGGAATAGATTTGGTTGAGGATGTCGCGCACGGAGAGATTCCCCTCAAACCCCTGCTTTCCCGTATGGCAAAAGAGGCAATTCATCTTGCACCCCACTTGGCACGACACACATAGTGTGGCGCGTTCCCCATCGGGGATATAGACCGTCTCGACAAATTTCCCATTATCCACGGGGAACAGGTATTTGATAGTTCCATCCTTGGAATGTTGGGCATCAATGGGTGGTTTGCATCCCACCTCATAACCCTCGTTGAGGCGCGAGCGGTTTTGTTTCGACAAGTTCGTCATCCCTTCAATGCTTCCCACATGCCGTCCATAGAGCCACTTGGCGATTTGTGTGGCGGTGAAGGAAGGCATGTCAAGACTTATGACGGCTGCTTTCAGTTGTGCCAATGTCATTCCGAGAAGAGGTATCTTTTCTTGGTGCATGAAGGGTGATTCATTGTCAATGATTTGCAAAATTACGAATTATCATTGAAAAAAGCGAGTATTTTCGCAAGTTTTGCGCTTTTCTGTGTTCCCACCTTGCTTGAAATGCGTAATTTTTCGTATTTTTGCACTATTGTAAAACTATAAACATTAAATATGAGAGGAAGGGTTGATTGTTTCTTGCCGTGTGATGACATGAGGGCAATGGAGACTACATTGGAAATGTTGCGGCAAGACAAGGCTATTCATCATATACATTTATTGGTAACAAAGGGTTTTGCGGAGCAACAAGAGGCACCTCACGATTGCGGATATGTCATTGTTGATGATTTGTTTTCAACGCAAGCCATCCTTGCAATAGAGCAACGTATAGAGGCGGAATATATCCTTTTGAGCCTCAAAACCACCCCTTTGCAACTTGGGTTGTATGCGTTGGATCGTTTCTTGCGTGTAGCTATCGACTCAGATGCTGCCCTCGTGTATAGCGATCGATATGAGAAACGGGTGGGCGAGAATGCGCTTTTGCGCCATCCCACAATTGATTACCAATTGGGGAGTATCCGTGACGATTTCGACTTTGGTCAGTTGGTGTTGGTTAAGTCACAATGGCTCCATGAGTATGCTGCCCAACCATCCGTTCCAGAATATCGTTTTGCGGGTTTTTATGACCTTCGTCTGTTCCTCTCTCGCAAGGGAAAACTCTTCCATCTTGATGAGATATTATATACCGAGGTGGAACTTGATGTGCGCAAAAGCGGGGAGAAGCAGTTTGACTATGTGAATCCACGCAATCGCGACGTGCAGGTGGAGATGGAAAAGGCTGCCACCGCCCATTTAGAGAGCATCGGTGCGAAGGTCGATCCTGCCAATAATATGGTCATCGACTTCAACGAGCAAGATTTTGATTGTGAGGCATCTGTGGTGATTCCCGTCTACAATAGGGAGAAAACCATTGCCGATGCCGTCCGTTCTGCCTTGACACAGAAGACATCTTTTAAGTATAATGTCATTGTCGTCAACAACCATTCCACCGACCGCACGGGAGATATCCTGGAAGAAATCAAGAATCATCAACCCAAGGGCAAGGGCTTTCCCGAACTATTACACATTGTTCCCAACCGGTTGGACTTGGGCATTGGCGGTTGTTGGAATGTTGCCGTCAACGATGAACGATGTGGAAGGTTTGCCGTTCAGTTGGATTCCGACGACCTCTATTCGTCTCCCAATACCTTGCAACAGATTGTGGATGCGTTCCACAAGCAGAAAGCCGCCATGGTGATTGGTAGTTATCGGATGTGTGATTTTGACCTGAACACGTTGCCGCCAGGGTTGATTGATCATCGAGAATGGACTGATGATAACGGTCCAAACAATGCGTTGCGCATCAATGGTTTGGGTGCGCCACGTGCTTTCTTCACGCCTTTGGTACGACAAATCCGTTTCCCGAACACCAGTTATGGTGAGGATTACGCCCTCGGATTGGCATTCTCTCGCAAGTATCGCATTGGTAGGATTTACACCGAGCTATATCTATGCCGTCGTTGGGGAGGCAATAGCGATGCCGCCTTGAGCGTGGAGAAGGTCAATGCCAATAACCTATACAAAGACCGACTACGCACCATAGAGATGATGGCACGGCAAAGGATGCGTTTGGGAAAGACGGAGGGCGATGCCGATGATGTCTTGCAACGGTTCTTTAACCATCAATTAGAGCGTTGGGATGATGCCCGTAGGCATTACCGTGAGTTGTCAAATGTGCAACTACGTGAATTGGGTTGTGGCGACAACGTGATACAAGTGCAATGGAACCCTGCGCGTATGGTTTCTACGGGGGCGAAAATTGACCACAAGTCATTGGCGGAGCGTCCTTGTTTCCTTTGCGTGAAGAATCGTCCACTCAGCCAAGTGTCGAAGTCCGTGGATGATAAGTTTGAGCTTTTGGTCAACCCATTTCCCATCCTTCATACTCATTTCACGATTCCCGCCAAGCGTCATCAGCCACAACAGGTATTGGATTCTTATTGTGAAATCCATAAGTTGCTGAAACTATACCCCAAACTTACCGTATTCTACAATGGTTCTGAATGTGGTGCATCGGCACCCGACCATCTCCATCTTCAGGCGGGTATCGGAGACCAATTGCCTATCCAAGCGGGTTGGCAACGGTTGAGCCGTAACATGGAGGTCATCCTGTCGTTGAATGATATGGAGTGTTTGGCTCTCGTTAGGGATTTCCTATGTCCAGTATTTGTTATCAAGAGCCGACATTCCCATACGGATTATGATTTGTTTAAGGCATTGTATAAGGCGTTGGAGGGTAAGCGGTCTTTCAGCTTACGTCGAAAAGAGCCAATGATGAACATTGTGGGTTGGCGACTTGGCGATGACTTCATTACCATTGTCTTCCCACGAAAGAAACATCGTCCCGATTGTTATTTTGCGGAAGATGACATGAAAATGATGGTCAGCCCAGGTGCCTTGGATATGTCGGGATTGATGATAACACCCCGGAAAGAGGATTTCGAGCGGATGACTCCTGAGATTGCCGAGGGTATACTACGTGAATGTAGCCTTACTACCGATGAGGTGGAACAAGTGGTAGAACGCCTTCGCCAGCAAATGAAGACCCAATCGCTTATTTCGCAAGTGCAACAACGCTTCCCCAAGGAACCTACCGTGAGCGTGGGCATCGTCAGTGGGCAGGAGATACAATTTTCTCTCAATACACCATATATCGCCAAGGGTATGGAATTGACGGGCGAGCAAGAAGTGTCGTTCTCTGAAGGAGGCATCCTTTGGAATGGCAACCAATACCATGAGTTGCGCCTTGTGCCGAAGAGTGCCGATGGCTCGTTCTCCTTGGAGAATGTTTCCATTGGAGTCAACTTCCATTGGGAACGTAAGGAGAGACAGACCTTTAGGGGAGCCTTGCGTCTCGTTGTGGAGGCTGATCGCATCTATGCTATCAACGAATTGCCCGTGGAGCAATACCTTGAGAGTGTCATATCAAGTGAGATGAAAGCCTCTTCGTCGTTGGAATTGCTCAAGGCTCATGCCGTCATTTCGCGTAGTTGGCTATTAGCACAGATGGAAAAGCGTAGGACAAACCAAGAGGGTGGAAATAGTTTTTTCTCGTTTATCAAGAAGGATGATGAGTTGATACGGTGGTACGACCGTGAAGACCATACCATCTTCGATGTGTGTGCCGATGACCATTGCCAGCGTTACCAAGGCATTACCAAACAAACCGAGCCAAAGGTGGCGGCGGCGGTGCGAGCCACAAGGGGGCAGGTGCTTTTGTCGGAAGGCGAGATTTGCGATGCGAGATTTAGCAAGTGTTGCGGTGGGGTGACAGAGGAATACCAATATTGTTGGGAGAATATCAGCAAGCCTTACCTCCTTTCCGTGCGAGATGGGAATGGTGACTTCTCCGACTTGACACAGGAGGATGCCGCACGTGCATGGATTCTTGACACGCCAGAGGCTTTCTGTAACACCACGGATGCCCGTGTACTTTCACAAGTGCTTAATGACTATGACCGTGAGACGGCAGACTTTTATCGTTGGAAGGTGTCGTATAACCAACGGGAATTGTCAGAATTGGTCAGCGACAAGTTGAAAATGGATTTTGGAGACATTGAGGAACTCATCCCTTTGGAGCGTGGCAAGAGTGGCAGGATTTCCAAGTTGAAGATTGTTGGCACGAAGCGGACGTTCACCATTGGCAAGGAATTAGAGATTCGCCGTGCCTTGAGCGACACGCATCTGTATAGTTCCGCATTCGTGGTAGAGCGACATGGGAGTCGTTTTGACATCATCGGTGCTGGCTGGGGACATGGTGTAGGTTTGTGCCAAGTTGGTGCCGCCGTGATGGGCGAGCAGGGATTCAAGTATGAAGAGATTCTTTTACATTATTATATGAATGCCGAGGTGAAACGTATCTATAAGTAAGAAAAACGACAAATAATGAAAATGAAACAAAAGATAACAAGCCCTTGGGGGTGGGTTCCATCCCTCTATTTTGCCGAAGGTTTGCCATACGTGGCGGTGATGACCATATCATTGGTCTTGTATAAACAACTTGGGATGAGCAATGCTGACATCACTTTCTACACATCGTGGCTCTATTTGCCTTGGGTAATCAAACCTTTGTGGAGTCCATTTATCGACCTCATCAAGACCAAGCGGTGGTGGATTGTGACAATGGAGTTGCTCATCGGTGCCGCTTTTGGTGGTGTGGCGTTTACTATTCCCACATCGTTTTGGTTGCAAGGCACATTGTTTTTCTTCTGGGTAATGGCTTTCGCCTCTGCTACTCACGACATTGCCGCCGACGGATTCTATATGCTGGGACTCGACTCCCACAACCAGGCTTGGTTCGTGGGCATCCGTTCCACCTTCTATCGGTTGGCAACCATCTTCGGACAGGGTATCCTCGTGATGATAGCGGGAAACTTGCAAGTGATTTATCGCAATAGTATATCTTATTCGTGGAGCTTGATGTTTTACGGAGTGACAGGATTGTTCATCGCCTTGTGGCTCTGGCATCATTATGTGTTGCCACGCCCTATTGAGGATGCTCCACGCAAGGGTGTGAATGCACAGACTATTTGGATGGAGTTTGTTAATACAATTAAGACGTTCTTTAAGAAAGAACAAGTGTTGATAGGTATTCTTTTCATGTTGCTCTATCGGATGCCCGAAGGTTTGTTGGTGAAAGTATCTGCCCTCTTCCTCATCGACGCGAACCACAATGGTGGTATGGGTCTCTCACCCCAAGAATACGGACTGGTGCAGGGTACGGTGGGTGTGATTGGACTAACCCTTGGTGGCATCCTTGGTGGTTTCTGTGCAGGGAAAGACGGGTTGAAGAAATGGCTTTGGCCGATGGTTTGCGCCATCACCTTGCCCGACATTGTATATGTGTTCTTGAGCTATGCCCTCAATAGTAGCTTGATGGTTATCAACATCTGTGTATTCATCGAGCAGTTTGGTTATGGCTTCGGTTTCACGGCATATATGTTATACCTTATTTATTATAGTAGGGGAGAGTTCAAGACGAGCCATTACGCGCTTTGTACGGCTTTCATGGCGTTGTCGATGATGATTCCTGGGTTGTTTGCTGGTGCGTTGCAAGAGGCGGTGGGTTATCGATCATTCTTCATCATTGTGATGATTTGTTGCGCCGTCACGTTCCTTGTTACGTCGTGTTTGAAGATTGATGCGGATTTTGGAAAGAAAGAGACAAATACATGAAATTAAAATTATTTATTTTGGCTTGGCTCACGGTATGTGGTTGCCAGGCATTTGGACAAAAAGTGAAAGGTACGGGGGTGGCACACCCCTCTGTGTCTATCTTTGGTGATTCCTATTCCACTTTTGCGGGATGGATTACTCCCGACTCCATGGAGACATGGTATTTTGGTAGTAAGGAGGATGGTAGGCGCACCGATGTGCGCAAGGTGAGTGAGACATGGTGGCATCAGCTCATCAAGATGATGGGATGGAAGTTGGAGCGAAACAACTCTTGGTCAGGATCAACCATTTGCAACACGGGCTATGGAGATGAGAATGCCACTTATAAGTCTTTCCTCACACGCATGGACAACTTGGGTTCGCCAGACGTGATTCTCATCTTTGGTGGTACGAATGACTCTTGGGCGAATGCCCCCATTGGCGATTTCATGTATGAGGGGTGGCGCATGGCAGACCTGTTTTATTTCCGTCCAGCTTTTGGCTATATGCTTGACTACCTGCAAGAGCGTTATCCCACCGCCTCAATCTATGTCATTTCTAATAGCGAATTGAAAGAGGTCATTACCCAATCCATGCAAACCATCTGCGACCATTATGGCATCAAGATGATCCAGTTGCAAGGAATTGACAAGCAGAATGGTCATCCCAATGTGAAAGGAATGCGGCAAATTGCAGAGCAGATAGCTGGGAATTTGTGAAAAGGAGAGGATAGTCAATTCTCGTCTTTATCATTTTTCCCATTGGATATTTAGGGCAGATTTTCGAGTCTGCCCTTTTTTCATTTTGAATCAGAAAGAATCCCAAGATAACAACAAAAATGAGGCATTGGAACGTTGGCTTTGGAACGTTCCTAATTTGTTTTCGCACACACAAAAAAAGTTACACTTAACAAATGTTAAACTACTAAATATGCACGATTCATTCATATTTTTTTCCCTATATTTGACAAAAATTTTCACGCGATCTCATTACTATTTTTGGAAACTATATCTATTAATAACTAACTATAATGATTATGGAAATTACTTTCAAAAGAATGTCGGGGAGCAGTGGAAACCGACAGAAGACATGGATGACAGTCGTCCTACTAACCTTATGCTACACTTTTGGCTGGGCACAGAGTATCGATTTTGACAATGCCAAGCTGAAAACTGCTACAAACTTTACCAGTTGGTATGTTGATGGAGAAGGAACAACCAAGACCATCAACGGCGTAACATTCACTTTGGGGACGGGTTCTGGCTCTGCTGCTACCATGTTGAAAGGCAATTGGTGGAAAGATGGAGTGAACTATGACGCACAGGTTGGTGACGGTCTCACGGCATACGCCAGCGATGGGTCGAAGCCCACATCGGGGTCGGTGTCCATCACCGTGAAGATTAAGGGTCTCTCCGCAGGAACCCACTCATTGCAAGCCTATCACAACTATGTGGAAGCCGATGCCAGTTACACGGTACCGCCTATCAACGTGTCGGTGAACGGAACCGTTCAAGTAACAGGATTGCAACAATCGATGCGTGCTACAAGCACGAGTGCCAGTGCCAAGAGTTATGTCACGTTTACGGTGAGCAACCCGTATCAAGAGACAACCATTACCTATTACACCGTTCCGGCCAGTGGAACGAGTTATTTCTGCACAGGACTCTTTATCAACTCTTTGGAATTGGGCGTGGATAATGCTGACAATCTTGCACAGAATCCATCACCAGCCTCTATGGACTACCACGTGAATGCCGACGGAGGCAACCTGACTCTATCTTGGACGGGAGCCGTGAATACTCCTTCAAGACATATTTATTATTTCGGTACAGACTCAACCGCAGTACTCAATGCTACTTCGGGAGGAACCTCCACCACCTCTACTTCGTTCACCAAGAGCGGTCTCAATCCCATGCAGAAATACTACTGGCGTGTGGATGAGGTCATCAATGGTATCACTTATACTGGCAAGGTATGGAGTTTCCGTCCCCGCCGATTGGCTTTCCCCGGTGCTGATGGTGCGGGAAAATATGCCACTGGAGGACGCGGAGGCGTGGTGTATCATGTGACCAGCCTCGCCGACACCAACACATACGGCACTTTACGCTATGGTTTGGAGAATCTTTCTGGACCCCGTACCATTGTGTTTGATGTGAGTGGTGTCATTACCCTGCAAAGCACGTTGACTTGTAGCGATCCGTACGTGACCATTGCAGGACAGACCGCCCCTGGCATCGGTATCATGCTGCGCAATCAGCCCTTTGGTTCCAACTCCAATGATGGAATCACGCGATTCATGCGTTTCCGCTATGGACATGGAGATGATTGGAATGGAACTTCACCCAACGAGAATACGGGCAATGCTGGTGGCCTCTCCGCTAATTATGGCATCATGGATCACTGTCTCTTGGGATGGGGTTCGGATGAGACATTCTCGTCTCGCGGAGCAGCCAATTATAGCTTCCAGCACAATATCATCGGTGAGTCGCTTAACCAAAACGGCCACAAGAACTATTACAATTCTAATAATGCCGTGCAACATGGCTTTGCCGCAACAGTAGCGGGCGATGTGGGTTCGTTGCATCATAATCTGCTTGCCCACAATGAAGGGCGTACATGGAGCCTTGGCGGTGGTTTGGATGGTGCTGGAGCATACGCAGGACGGTTAAATATCCGTGATAATGTGGTTTACAACTGGGGTAGCCGCGCTACTGATGGTGGTGTGCATGAAGGTAACTTCGTGAACAATTATTACAAGAAAGGTCCTGCCACTTCGCAAGATTTCATTTTCATTGCTCAATTAGAAGGAGCTGGTTCGGGTACGCAGGAGTATTACCTGAACGGTAATTATAGGGTGAGTCAAGACGGAAACACCAAGACTCCCGACACGAACAACAATACGTATAAATATGTATTGAGTGGTGGACAAGTTCTTAACTGGACGGTATGGGCTTCTTCTGCATATAGTTTCTGGAACCATGAGAGTCAAGTAGAGGCTTCTGCCGAGGCAGCGTTCAAAAACGTTTTGAGCGATGTGGGTTGCAACTATGCTGGTCTTGACAACAACGAGGCACGTCTTGTTAATGAGAGTCTTCTCGGCACTTATTCTAAGCATGGAAGCCGTTCGGGTAAGCCTGGTTTGATTGACAAGGAGAGCGATTCCGAAGGTTGGAATGGCTTAGGCATCACAACGGCCTCTCGTCCTTCTGATTGGGATACCGATGGTGACGGAATACCCGATTGGTTTGAGAATGCTAAGGGATGGAACGTCTCATCCGCTAACAACAATACTTATAATACCTCCACCTACTATACTAACCTTGAGGAATACCTGAACTGGATGGCAGAACCTCACTTCATCGGTGATACTGATGGACAAGGTATTACGGTGGATGAAAATAAGACCATTGCACTCGCTGGATATTTTGCTGGTTATACCTCTCCAAGTTATACTATCGTATCGAATAGCGGTTCTGCTCAAGCCAGTATCTCCAATGGCGTTCTTACCGTGAATGCTCCTGCTTCCATGGCTAACCAAGTATTCACGATTGCCGTGAGAGCATCAGAGAGTGGTGTGTCACTCACACGCAACTTCAACTTCTATGTGGGCGATGCCCCAGAGGTGAACAACAACACTACGACAACGATGGTGACAGAAGAAGGCACTATTTATTGGGAATTCAATCAAGGTGGTGCCAATCAAACAGCTACCCTTAGTAGTAATTTTGAAGGCTTTATCACCACTTCCACTGCTTTGGGTAGTAGCCTGAAATGGTCTGGTACAAAAGCTTTGACTGGTATCACGGAAAGCTTGATAGGCGTGAATGTCAATAATGAAGCTTCAGCCAATGTCAACAACCGACTGACGTTCAGCATCACGCCAGCTGCCGCATGCTCGTTTGCCGTTACACACGTTGAGTTTTATATTTCGCGTATAGGTACCGATGGCGGTAATTACGATGTGGCGTGGGGAAACCAGTCGCTTGCCACAGGACAGAAGCCTGCCCGTAACAACGCCAACCCGCCATACACCGTATTCTCATACAATCTGAATGGTGCAAGCAGCAGCGAAGTGCAGTCGTTGATTATCAATCTCTACAAACTTGGCATTACCAAGCAGTTCGGTATTGCAAGGATAATGATTCGGGGCAACCTCACCCATCCTTGTGAAGTAGCAGCACCTGTACAAAGTACTGGTACCATCCAATGGAGATTTGATGGGGGAGGAGCCAATCAAACCGCAACCATTCCCAATGATTTCCAAGGCTATGTGACCACGGCAGTGAACAAGGGTAGCACTCTTAAATATGCAGGTACACGCGTTTGCTCCGATGTTACCGAGACTCTAATGGGTACTAACATCGGCAACGAGATGAATGCCAATAGTGGCAATGCTCTGACCTTCAGCATAACCCCAGCAAGTGGATGTACCTTCAAGGCAACAAGTTTATCTTTCACTGCTACTCGTATTGGCACTGACGGAAGTAGTCTGAATGCCAGCTATGACGGTACGACCCTCGTCACTGGTGTACGTCCTGCACGCAACAATGCCAATCCTCCATATACCATTTACACCTTCAATGTCAATGGCGAGGATAGTGAGAGCATGCAGCAGTTCATCATCAACATCTATCAGCTTGGTTCGACCAAACAAGTGGGTATTGCCAATGTCTCTGTGACAGGTGTACTTACGCATCCTGCTGGTCCTGCCAATGCCAAGAGAGCTGCGATGGATGAGGAAGAACAGGTAACGGCCATTGATACGCCCATGGCATCTGTTGAGAGAAAGGTGGAAGGCTGGTACACCCTGCAAGGTGTCAAGATAGACCAGCCCGCTCATCCTGGCATCTATATCTTCAACGGAAAGAAGGTCGTTGTGAGATAATGACACTATATATTGGAAAAGTGGGGGCATCAAGTCGATGCTCCCACATTTTTTCATACTTTCAAAAAGGTTCGTTCCTTTTGGCTCTTGGGGTGTTTATTCAATAAATCTCTTTGTCAATTGGGCGTACTCGTCGATACGGCGGTCACGAAGGAAGGGCCACCAACGGCGCACCTGCTCGCTACGTTTTAGGTCGATATCCACCACCATGCGTATCTCTTCTTTGTCATCGGCACGGAAGAGAAACTCACCTTGCGGGCCAATGACCATCGAACTTCCCCAAAACTGAATACCATTGGTTTGTCCGCTGGGGTCTGGCTCGAAGCCCACTCGATTGACAGAGATAACGGGCAAGCCGTTGGCGACGGCGTGTCCGCGCTGGACGGTTGTCCAAGCCTCACGTTGACGTTGTTTTTCTTCATTCGTATCGCTGCTCTCATAACCGATTGCGGTGGGGTAGATGAGCAATTCTGCCCCCTGCAAAGCCATGAGCCGCGCTGCCTCGGGATACCATTGATCCCAGCATACCAACACGCCCAACCGTCCAACGCTTGTGTTGATGGGATGAAATCCCAAGTCGCCAGGCGTGAAATAGAACTTTTCGTAATAGGCGGGGTCGTCGGGGATGTGCATCTTGCGGTATTTGCCTGCCATCGTGCCATCGTGCTCAAGTACCACTGCCGTGTTGTGGTATAGCCCTGCCGCCCGCCGCTCGAAGAGCGAGGTGACGATGACGACGTTCCACTTCTTGGCGAGTTGCCCGTAAAATTCTGTTGACGGGCCAGGGATGGTCTCTGCCAAGTCGAAGTTGTCCACGTCCTCCACTTGACAAAAATAGAGCGAGTTGTGCAACTCTTGCAGTACGATGAGTTCCGCCCCTTGGCTCGCCAGTTCCTCTATCCCTTGCGCCAAGCGTCTCCTGTTTCCCTCGATGTTGTTCGTGTTATGCTGTTGGATGATGCCAACCTTCAGCATCTCTTTCATATTGTTCATGGTATTTGTTATTATTTGATTGATTGTCATTTGTCATCTTCGGTGATACCATCCATCGGCGTCTCTATGCCAAAGACATTGCCCAGCAGATCTATCCAGAATGGTTGTGATTCGCCTCTCTCATACCCCCTGCCTTTCCATCGCTCTGCGAATTTGGCGGCACTGGCAGCAATTTGTTTTTCGTTCTTCATATTATTTAGGGTTTAAAAGTCTTTATCATGATGTAGGAAGGAGGATTTAGGAATAGTTTATTAACTAATCATGGTACAAAGGTAGTTATTTGTTTTTAATTACTTGCAGTTGCCGATGAATATTCTTTGCTTGTCATTGCAATTTAGATTCTTTACGCAAGACAGAAATACTTGAAATGACGATGAAAAATATTGACAAAAACACATTCGGGAAAATCCACAAAATAGATGTTAATAACTGATAAAGGCACACCCTTGCACCCTCCTTGGAGAGTGGAAATGCCAATTTAACAATTTTTGTGCGGCATTTATCGCACATAGGTGTATGTGTTGTCGGGGGTGAATGTGGCTTTCTTTTGGCACGGATGCGGCAGAAAAGATGTTAAAATGCCGCATTTATGAGTAATAGAATATGCTCGTTTTTGGCAAGTTGTTGATATTCAGTAAGTTACGAAATACGAAAAAACGGGCATATTTGCGTCCAAGGTCGACCTTGATGGCAAATAACGCAGCCACGGAGGCTCATTTTGTGACAAAAAATTGACAAATTCAAATCACACCGATGGGATATTGCATGGTCAAGCAATGGATGGAACCATGCTGTCGGATGATGGTGCGGGCATCGATGGGGATGATTTCGCGGTGGGGAAAGGCGGCGGCGATGGTTTGCAGGGCGATGCCGTCGTGATGGGGTTGGGCGTAAGTGGGACAAAGCACAGCTTCGTTCAGTACGAGGAAGTTAGCGTATGTGGCGGGCAGACGCTCCCCGTCGTCATAGATGGCATCGGGCATAGGCAAGGGGAGTAGGCGATAGGGCTTGCCCTCGATGGTAAGAATACTCTGCAACTGGCGTTCCAACGCTTGGAAGTCAGCATGTTGCGGGTCGTTTTCATTCCCGCTTTTTACATAAAGCAAGGTGTCGTTGGGGGCTATTCGCAGGATGGTGTCGATGTGACCGTCGGTGTCGTCGCCAAGGAGATTGCCGTGGTCGAGCCATACAATGCGCTGGGCGTGGAGTCTCTTGATGAGTTGTCGTTCGATTCCTTTGCGGTTAAGGGGCTGGTTGCGGTGGATTGCCAATAGGCATTGGGAGGTGGTGAAGATGGTTCCCTTGCCGTCGCTCTCTATGGAACCGCCCTCTAATACGAAGTCATCGTGTGAAATACGGGTGCCGTGAAAGGCTTTTCTTTCGCATAAATGGGATGTGATTTGGTTGTCGAGGGCGGCGGGGAATTTCTCGCCCCATCCATTGAAACGGAAGTCGAGTAGTAGGGCATCGTCTTGTTGTATCCCCTTGCGATAGTCCTCCGTGTCAGGCAACAACGTGATGACTCCATGGTCGCGTGCCCAGGTGTCGTTGGTATCGCATTCATGAATGATGACCCGCTTGCGTAAATCATCGGGAATAAACCCACGTAGTGCCTCCTCGACAATCTCTGTCGATGGTGTTACAATCAACACTTTCTCAAAACGCACGATGTCGCAAACTATTTCCACAAACGTCTTCGTGATGTCTGACAGGTACGGTCGCCAGTCTGTCCCCTCATGCGGCCAAGTCAGTTGGATGCCGCTTTGCGGATACCATTCCGCTGGTAGTATGTATCTCATTGCCTTAATAATATTTAAGCCTGAAAGCTTATCTTATGCAAAAGTAATCAAAATAATCGTTTGAAATCAAAACTTACGGATGAAAAATCAAAATATCTTGTAGGTTTTCACCAGTTTATTGTTATCTTTGCAAAACATATATCTATTCTATAAACTAACAATGATGAATATAAGCAAGTGTTTTTTTGCGGTTGACCTTGGAGCCACCAGTGGTCGTACCATTATCGGGAGTCTGAATGAGGGGCGATTTGGCTTGGAGGAACTGACTCGTTTCGACAACAACCTGATTCAGGTGGGCGGTCATTTCTATTGGGATATTTACGCTTTGTACAATGAAATCGTCAAGGGGCTGAAACTTGTTGCCAAGCGTGGCATCGAGATAAGCAGTATTGGTATTGACACTTGGGGTGTGGACTTTGTGTGCATCGGCGATGACGGAGCCATCTTGCGCAACCCCCTCGCTTACCGTGACCCACATACCTTTGGTGTGATGGAGAAGTTCTTTGAGAACGAGGTGGATAAGAAGACCGTCTACGACATCACGGGCATTCAGTTCATGAACTTCAACTCCATTTTCCAGTTGTATGCGATGAGGCTGAACGATGACTCCGCATTGAAGAACGCCAAGAAGATATTATTTGTTCCCGATGCCTTGAGTTACATGCTCACGGGCGAGGCAGTTTGTGAATATACCATTGCCTCCACGTCAGAGTTGTTGGATCCGCGAACCAAAGACCTTGCCCCCAAGTTGTTGAAAGCACTCGGCTTGGAGCGAGAGAAGTTTGGTAGAATGGTGAATCCTGGCACACAGATTGGCGTGTTGACGGAGGAGTTACAGCAGATGACGGGCTTGGGAGCCGTTCCCGTGATAGCCGTGGCTGGGCATGACACGGGAAGTGCCGTCGCCGCCGTACCTGCCAAGGATGAGAAGTTTGCCTATTTGAGCAGCGGCACGTGGAGCTTGATGGGTATCGAGACGAAGGATGCCGTCATCAACGAGCGCAGTTATGACTTGAATTTCACCAATGAGGGGGGCATCGAAGGGACAACCCGTTTCTTGAAAAACATCTGTGGCATGTGGCTTTATGAGCGTTGCCGTAAGGAATGGCCCGAGGAGGTGCGCAAGCTCTCACACCCAGAGTTGCAAGAGAGTGCGATGGGGGTGGAGCCTTTCCGTAGCGTCATCAATCCCGATGACCCCATGTTTGCCAACCCTGCTAAGATGATTGATGCCATCCAACAATATTGTAAGGACACAGAACAACCCATTCCCGAGACTCCTGCGGAGATTTGCCGTTGCATCTTCGACTCGTTGGCATTGCGCTATCGCCAAGTATTCACTTGGTTGAAAGAGTTTGCATCGTTCTCACTCGACACGTTGCACATCATCGGCGGTGGCTCATTGAACAAATATCTCAACCAATTCACAGCCAACTCCTTGGGCGTGACCGTGCTTGCAGGTCCACAGGAATGCACCGCCATAGGCAACATCATGTTGCAAGCCAAGGCTGCCGGTGAGGTGAAGGACATTTGGGAAATGCGCCAAATCATAGCCAATAGTATTGAGTTGGTGAAATACGAACCTTCTGACAAGGCAGATTGGGATGTTGCTTATGACAAATACCTCAATATTTTATCAAAAAAATAATACATAATTAATCCAATAAAAATACAATTAAAACCAAGAATCAAATGAAAGCAGAACTGATTGAGAAAGCATACGCCGTAGCGAAAGAGCGTTATGCAGCCATTGGCGTTGACACAGACGCAGTACTTGACCAACTTCAGAAGCAGCAGATTTCGTTGCATTGCTGGCAGACTGACGACGTTGTGGGTTTCGAACGTAACGAGGCACTCTCTGGCGGTATTCAAACAACAGGTAACTATCCTGGTCGTGCCCGCAACATCGATGAGGTAAGGCAAGACATCGAGTTTGTGAAAACATTGCTCGCTGGTAATCATCGTCTGAACCTCCATGAGATCTATGGTGACTTTGGCGGTAAGTTTGTTGACCGTGACCAATGCGGTGTGGAGCATTTCCAGAGCTGGATTGACTGGGCGAAAGAGAATAATATGAAGCTCGACTTCAACTCCACTTCTTTCTCCCATCCCAAGAGCGGAGATCTCTCGTTGGCGAACCCCGATAAGG
>JAFYZV010000088.1 GCA_017548525.1 Prevotella sp. | reverse complement strand
TGGCATTATCGCTTTGGTTACCTTATCAGTGGTTTATTTCTTGGTACGATATATTATCAAGCGCAAACACAATTAAGCAATAGGCATACAAAATTAAGTTTTAGAACGGCATTCCCACGGCGAAATGGAAAGAGAAGTCGCGGGAGAAACGGGGATGAATCACCGCCCAATGCTCGTGTTCACTCTCGTATGCGGGGTTAATGGCTTTCATGCCCATGTCAAACCGCAGGATGAAATAATCGAAATTGAGGCGCAACCCCAAGCCGTATGCCACGGCGATTTGTTTGTAAAACTCATCAACTTTAAACTGCCCACTAGGTTGGTCAGGATAGTTACGCAACGTCCAGATGTTGCCCGCATCGATGAATGCCGCCCCGTTTAACTTCCAGAACAATGACGTGCGGTATTCCAAGTTGAAGTCAAGTTTCATGTCGCCCGTTTGGTTGATGAAGTCTATCCTCCCGTGGCTGCCACGGAACTTGCCGGGTCCCAATCCTCTCACACTCCATCCCCTAACAGAGTTTGCACCGCCAGAGAAGTATCTCTTCTCGAATGGTAGGATGGTGCTGTTGCCGTAAGGATACGCGATGCCAATGTCACCATGTATCGCCAATTGGTTATGCTGGTCAAACGACACCAATCGCGTATAGTCAAAGTCGAATTTCACATACTGGGCAAACGCTATATTAAATAAGGTGTATTGTCCTTTGCTGTTCTTGCTCTGACCCACGAGGAATGAGGTGGCATTCAAAAGGTTTCCCGAAGTTTCGATACTGCTACGAATGGCATGGGTTCCATCATTGTATGTGACACTAAATCCACCTTTCATAATAAACAAGTCCTCATAGTTGTACCGAAGGATGGCGTTGCGATTGCTCACGCTATCGAGGTAGTCATGCTTAAACGTGCCACTGATCCAAGGCATGTACACATAACTGAGGTCTGGTAGGTCCACACGGTAACTCAAATGCCGCTGGGGATTGCTCCATCGGTAACGCCACGCCATGGAGAACACGCGGCGGTGGAACTCGGGACGGTTTTGCAAGTCGTATGCCAAGGAAAGCTCCGTTGTGGCGGTACTGCGCCTACGGAAATCCCTTGATAAGAACGGCACGAGAAACCGTGGGAACATCAACTTTGTCTCGATGCTGTATTCCTTGAAGTCCGCATTCTGATACCCTTCTAACTTCGTGATGGCCTCGTATGCGGCACGTAGCTGTACGCTCAGAACCTCCGAACCATGGAAGAGGTTGCGGTTCTCGTATGTCAACGATGCCGCCGCACCGAGGTCACCTGCCGTATTGGTGCCTTCGGGTTGGAAGGAGAGGGTGGAGGGCTTGTTCAGACTGACTTGTATGTCGCAATCGAGTAGGTTGGAGTCGGGTTGTTCCCTGAATCGAATGTTCGTGTATTTGACGGCTTGCAGCCGTGCGAAGTTGTTATAGGTCTTTTGCAGGTCGGTACTGCTGAAGGGCATTCCCTCTCTGATGACCGTATTGTTTTCCAACACTTTTTGTCGCAAGTGTATTTTGTCGCCATCGCTACTGAGGTAGTTCACTTTCCTTACCCAATACTGGGGGTGTGCCATCGCAGGCGACGACTCATTGGTGCGATAGGGTAGGAGACGTAAGGTGACATCCACACCATGGTCATTCCGTGTCGAGTCAGCCGAATATTGGATAAAGTCTTTGTGGAAATGATAAAAGCCATTACTTGTCAAGACAGAGGTAATGCGCTTACGCTCACGATCCAGAAGGTCTACAGAGAATTGCTTGCCTTCTTCCAATAGCGAGATGTTTTGCCCCGTTTCTTTTTCGTTCAACACTTGACGTATTCTCTCGTCTTGGATATCCCTACTTACCTTTTGGATATAATAAGGTTCGCCAGGGTGTAGTATGTAGTCAACCTTGATTTTCTTATCTTTCACCCTCGTCTGAACATCTGTATAGGCTTGGAGAAACCCTCGGTTGTGCATGGCCGTGGTAAGGTCCTTGCATGTGATGATGGATTGTAGTGAGTCGTAAATAACAGGTGCTTCACCGATGCTTTGCAGAAATCGATTTATCTTTTTCGTCGTGTCAGTGCCAGCGAGTGAATAGACACCAAGCGGAATCTTAACTAATGAGAACCACTTGGAATTGGCTGTCTGGCGAATATAGGGTTGCAGGGTTGAGGCATTGAAGTCTTTCGTGTCTGATACCACGGTTGCCTTTGATAGCATGTATTCACCATCGGGTACGAATTTGGTGGCAGAACAACTCGACAAAAACAATGCGGTTGCCCCGATGAAGAAAACATAAAGATAGTGTAAACCCCCTTTCATCGATGCAAAATTACATAAAAAAGGATAAAAACGCTCATTATTCACCAAATTTGTTGAGTGAATATAAATATGTTTTATTTCTTCGGAAACTTATATGCGCCGCCGACCATTACCCAGATACCAGGTTGCAACACCGTGCCGATGTCATAATAGCGATGGTTGGTGATGTTGTCAGCCTTGATGAAAAGATCGTATCGGGGAGTCTCCCAAGCTAATTTCGCGTCAATCTTGGAGTAAGGGTGGAATCCATTGGTGCGTTGTTGCCACCTGAATTGGCACGAAGCAGAAAGGCTCTTCCAAATCCTTTGCGACAATTGGACGGTCACTTTGTGCCGTAGGTATTCCAAGGCATAGAGCGATTTGAAGATGGGTTGTTGCGTGTCATGGTCTTGATGGATGAAGGCATAGCCTAAGGTCAGCTGGGGTGCATGAGAGGGTAGAGTGGGCGAGAGGCTATTTAGCGTCATCGCGACGGATATGCTTACCCCCATGTTATCTATCTTGCCGATGTTTAGGGCATGGTATTGTGTGCTGCTCTCACGTTCATATACCCAGTCAATCATATCAGTGCCGTGGCTGTAGAAGGCGTTAGCCGTCATGACGATGTTCGCGTTTTTCCATCTCGCCGCAATTTTTGTGGTCGAGTTCTTTTCGGGTTTCAGGTTGGGGTCACCTTTTTGGGCTACGTTATTGGTGTAAAGGTCGGTGTAGGTGGGTATGCGTATTGCTTTGTTCCACGATGCTGTTAGTTTCCAATGTTGGTTGGGGCGATAGCTGATGTCGATTCCTGGACTCCATGAAGACGAGGCGGCGAGGAGGGGAGTGGGTGATGTCACGCGGTTGTAGAGCAATCCTGCTGAGAGTGTCCATTGTTTCCAGAGGATGTTATGTTCGGCGAAGAGGCTTATGTTTGTGCGTTTTCCCTCATGGTCATAATGCCTGTCGCTGCCGTGGATGTCTTTCCATTGTGTCGCATCCATCGCCTCGCCGTATGCCGTACTGAGGATATGCTCGTTGCGAATGTCGGCACCGATGGAACTTTTTCCGAGACGTGAGTCATAATAGAGGTTAAGCAAACCACCCCACACGTCCATCTGGTGGTAGTTTTCCCCCATATTAGCACCTGTTAAGTGACGTGTGAGTTGATAGTGGTCATTAAATCGGTTGAAATAGAGGGACGGTTTGACGGCAAGCGATGCTGTAGGTCTGATGTCGGCAGAGACAGAAAGAATACCGTGGAGGGTCTTTTCGTATTGGTTATTATATTTGGTACTGTAAAAAGTATTGGCTCCAAAGTTCTGTCCACTCACCGCCATCTGCCAATGGATGTCAATCTTTTTTCCTCTGAATATCCCTTGGTAGAAGAGACGTTCTTTCTCGAAGTCACTGTTTTCCGTGCCGTCACTCCTGCCATAACCGCCGCTTATGGAGAAAGAATGGTTGTTTGTTGGTTGGTGGTATAGTTGCCCTTCGGCAAACATCGTGCCATACGAGCCTCCTTCCAAACCCACCTGTGCAAAACGGTCTTGTGCTTGAGATGATGTCACAATGTTGATGGCACCGCTAAATGCCGATGATCCAAAGAGGCGCGACGATGCACCTTCGAGGATTTCTATGTGGTCAATGTCGGAAAGGGAAACGGGAAAGTCGGTGGCGTTGTGTCCCGTCTGTGGGTTGGAGATGTTGATGCCATTCAAGAGAATGGTGATTTGGTCAAAGGTGCCACCGTTGATGGATATGTCCGTCTGCACACCAAAGCCACCGCGTTGACGGACATCTACGCCCGTGGCAAACTTTAATACATCGTTGATGGTACTCGCCCCAGTCCGTGAGATGTCCTCACGGCAAATCAAGGCGACAATTCTTGGGCTCTTCCAGGCAGACAATGGTGTCCGTGAGCCAGTGACAACCACCTCGTCGAGTTTCACTTCTTGGCGAGAGAGCGAGTCTGCTGCCAATTCCACGCGGGTGCTTATGCCGTCAGCCTTGGCGTATGTCAACGTGGATGCACTCAATGTCCCCACAATAACCTCCTTGCCAAGACAGGCGAACAGGGCGTACCCCTTGTTGGTGAAATGCTTGAAGATGATTGCCTTGCGCTTGTTGAATAATGGTTTGTACATGTTTTTTGCTTAGAATGGAATGCAAAAATACGAAAAAAATGCGAAGAACAAGTATGAATTCCCACGAATAAAACATGGGAAATATCCTTATATTATTAAATCTTTGACGTGGATTAATAAATCATCGACGTGAATTATATAAACTTTGACGTAGATTATTAAAACTTCGTCGAAGATTTAATAATT
>JAFYZV010000087.1 GCA_017548525.1 Prevotella sp. | reverse complement strand
GAAACCACTACATGATTTTCAACTGCATATTGACACTTCTTCCATTCTGATTCACCACTCATTTTATACATAGGAACTATATCATATAAACCTAAATTGGTGAAATCAGATGAAGCCAAACTAAATGATTTTGTTACATATTTACCATTCCCCACTGATGCAGCAGTAGTTGAGAATTCTTTTATCAAATGAGCCTCTTCGCCATCTAAATATCCCAGACCAAACAAAAAAGATGCATCATAACCTGATTGATTATAATAAGAACATTTTATCGTAGAACCTGATGCTGATGTGAATAATGCTGAAAGATTTATTACACCAGGATTAACAGAAACATTCTTTTGGGGGCTTACATAAATATATGCCGCACCTTGTGCATTATATGAACTACCTCCAACAACATTTACACTGGGGTCATCCCTACTGAGTACAGAAAGCCTGAAATAGCCATTATACCTACCAAACCAACCCCAATTAATATGGAAATAATCATTGGAATCATACCCATCTGCAATAAAAGCATGTCCTGCATCACCGACAGTATAGCCTCCCAGTAAAACAATCCTCCCATTAATCAATTCATTATATACAATATCATTCCACTCTTGTATAGAATAAAAATCTCTATAAATCATTGCACATTCATCATTATAACCAAAACATTTAGTTAATGCTGGAAGAATTTGATCAAAAGAAGTTATAGTAGACGAACCATAAGTGGATTTCATAGCTCTACCACAATAGAGCATTAAATTTGCAACCGCATTAATCTGCGTTGTTGTGTATCCGCTATTAAAGGCATACTCATCCAACATGTTATCCCAGTCTATTTTCGTTCCAGATGCGATTGTAGAGCTTCCATTCGCAATCGCCGCAGTTGTAGCTTTCACACTTTTATCTCTATAATAATATAGAAATTGTCCGACCGCTGTAGGAACACATCCTACTGAAGTATGAACACCACCAGACAGAGGGGTTTTCTGGTCATAAGGATAACCATGCCCCCACTTTGACTTGGTCATTGGTGCAATCGCCTTCTTGGTCTTTTCTATAACTTTCTTTGGTGTTGCGGTGGGAACGAAATTAAGGTCGCCAAGAGCCTCTATTTCTCTTTCATATCCTTTCAGCATCTCTTGCAATGGCTCTGGTACATCTTCTTCGTCAAAGCTCCCTGTATCTGAATAGCCAAGGATTTGTTCTGTACGATCATCACCAGAAACGATGACAAAGCCTTTGTCATTTCCTGCATTGAAAACATAATAATACGCAGAGTTTTCGTCACTTTGTGCATTCACCTTGCGTGGTGCGCGGAAGGCTGCATCATTGGTTTTCATACTAATTCCCTTGGATGAAAGGAATTCCTTTGCTTGGCTTAATGCCTGTGAACGACTAATAGGATTTGCCTTGCTTACAAGAAGGCACAAGAATAAAGAACAAGAAAATAGAGCAAATCTTTTCATTGAAACAAAAAAAATAAAATTTTATGTGCAAAAGTACAGAAAAATGATTGTAAAAGTTACAATATCAACTTTAAATTAATGATATTTAACGTAATTATGATACTTTACCATTTAAATAATCATCATCCTACATGACGTAAGATGTACTCTCTACACTCCTCCATCAACCATTTTGGCGTACTTGTTGCCCCACAAACACCTACGGTTTCCACCCCCTTAAACCAATCCATGTCTATCTCGTTTGCACCTTCTATTTGATAACTATTGGGGTTTACACTTTTGCATTCATTGAAGAGAACCTTTCCATTAGAACTCTTCCTTCCGCTCACAAATAAGACCAAATCATGTTTTGCGGCAAAATTGGCAATGTTAGGCATTCTGTTTGCCACTTGTCGGCAAATGGTATCAAAGCTCTTGAACGTAGCTTGTTTGGAAATATGTCCTTGGATATATTCGATGATTTCATGAAACTCATCCAAGCTCTTGGTCGTTTGTGAATACAAATAGATGTCTTTTTCAAAGTCCAAATGCTTTACATCATCAATGCTTTCCACAACGATAGCTCTTCCATGTGTCTGTCCCACCAATCCCAACACCTCAGCATGTCCGTTTTTCCCAAATATGACAATCTGTGCAAGGGGATTATTGTCACATTGTTTCTTGATGCGTCGTTGCAATTGAAGCACCACAGGGCATGTGGCATCGATAATCTCTATATGGTTCCGTTTTGCCAGTTCATATGTTCCAGGCGGTTCGCCATGTGCCCTTAACAAGACTTTCGCGTCATGAAGACGAGACAATTCATCATGGTTAATGGTAATCAAACCACGGCCATGCAGCCGTTCCACTTCCATACCGTTATGCACGATGTCACCGAGACAATACAACGTATGGTCATCATTGCCCGACTTCATATTCGCCAACTCCTCCTCAGCTTTCTTGATAGCCGTAGTCACGCCGAAGCAAAAGCCGCTCTCATGATCTATTTCTACCTGAACCATCATTTCACATGGATGTCTATTATCACCTTGGCATGGTTTGGGTCATCGGTAATCATCAACACGCGCGGCTTGCTCTTGGTGGTCTTGAGGTCTTTTGCAACAACGGAAATCTTCATCTTAACGGTCTCACCTGGCATGATTTTCACCTTATCCATTTCCACTTGAATGCCGACGGTATACATTTGAATGGCTGTAATATCCAGTCTTGACTTACCCGTGTTAGTGATGTCAATCTCTCCCCTCAACTTTTTCTTGCCATCGAAAGCGCCCAAATCAAGTGATGTCGTTGAGAGTTTCATATTAGGCGCATTCCGTCTTTGATAATCGGACATTTCCGCAAAGCCAGGCAACAACACGGCGGAAATGCCTATCTCCTTATCGGCAGCAACCTTTTCTCCAGGATTCTTGCCGAGAAAAACAGAGGTCTGAACAAGTCCATCATGTGGTAAGAGCGACGTATTCAGCGTGATAGTCAACTCTCCCCCTTTCCCTGAAGATATTTTCGAAGGCGACACCTCCGCCGTGAGATAATTTGGCAAGTGCATCAACAAAGGTTGCACCGTCTCGCTGGTAGGATTCTTGATATGGATTCTCGCTGACGGTCGGTCGCCCCGATTCACGTCATCAAACTCTATCGCGTTGGCATCAACCAACAAGTCGCCCAACTTAAAGGGATAATCCCCTGTGAAATCGACAACTTCTTCGACAACGACCCCCTTCATCGTCAGTATTAAAGGTTCATACAAACCGTAGGCAAACACCTCAAAGTGCCTCTCAAAATGCCCCAATTGCTGGGCATCATACGTAGCTCGAATGATAAAAGAGCCATCCCTGACAACCGACTCATGCGGATAATCCATCGCGACACATCCGCACCCTGGCTGCACCTTCGTTATCAGCAAAGGTCTGTTTGTATTATTTTTCAGCTCATATTCCACCGTGACGGGATTACAGAACTTCACCTGTCCCACATCCACTATTGCATTTTTCACCTCTATGCCTTGTGCCAACAACCATGTCATTGACATCTGTAGCAGGGCTATCATCCCTATTTTCCTAAACATTATATATATAATATGTGTAGAGTTATTTCACAATCAATACCTTCCCCGTTGTCCTTGCGGAATACTCAGGTGCGTATGCACACTGCACGGTGCATGTACCTGTCTGATAAGAGCCTATCCTATCAATATAATATTCTGTCTCTATCAGGTGCTTGCCCTTGGCAAGGCGGTCGAAATAATAATTCGTCGTATAGTCTTTCGGTGAACAATAATATCCCCAACGATACCCACTTAACTGTTGGGTTGGCTCAAGACACGCTGCCCGCTTATCGACCACCTGCACGAAGTCATAATCCCTTTCGGCAACAATGGTGATGCGCACTCGCACCTTATCACCCACCTTCAGCTCATGGTCGCCATTCAAGACCTCCCGAGTCACCGTCAAGCCCGCAGAAGCATCGGATATCTCACTCCCCTTCTGCATGAATTGCGCATACGCTGCCCCCCAAGACGTGCCTTGACTCGACTTGCTAACGGTCAGTTCATGATATGAGTCACCCGTCATTGAGGATTTCACATACCCAAGTCCTACCGTCGGCTTTGACGTATCCAATTCCTTTCCATCCACTTTTAAGGAGGACAGAGGTTGACCAGATGTCACCAACTGCTGTGTCTCGCCATTCAGGAAAGCATAAACGGCATTCACGGAATTGACAGGAGTATCCCATGCCTGTGTCCGCTTGGAGTGAAGAAGCCACCGTTGCAATTCCTCCACCGTCTGCTTGTCCGTGGGATTGACCATTCGCAAAGCCTCTATGGTAGCTACCTGTGTCGGAATCTTATAGTCAAACCAACTATATAAAGCCTTGGGAGTATCGAAATATCTTCCCATTTCGTCCTTGTACACCGTATATTCCTTGATGCTTTGCAGATACTCCTTTGCCTTTTGAGTCTTCCCATTCTTGGCGAACACCACCGATGAGACGGCTTTTCCATAGATGGAGAAAGCCGATGTCTGCTTGGTAAGTAAGTCTATCAAATAGTCATTTCCCTGTTTCACGTCGGTCGGAAGGGAGCGTCCATCAAGCGCACAGACATAAAGCCACTGCACAGCAACCTCACTGGGGCGCGGATTCTTGACACCTTTCTTCTCTGCCTTCTTCAACTCGGAAACCTCCTCTTGTATCTCCTTACCCATGAACTTAAATGCCTTCGTCAACATGTTGGCAGTTCCATTCTGCTTGCCAATCATCTGATTGAGGCGGACGAGCATCTCCGAGACAGCTACTGTCATATACAGACTTCCCCTCATACCAGGCCACCAACTCCACGACCCATCGGCATTTTGCAAGCTTTCCATTTTCTGCAAATTGTCGTTCAGGCGGTATTCCACTTGGTTCTCATCAAAGAAGTTCACCAATAAAGCCTTTTGGTCTGCCTCATGGTCAGCATCCATCACCCACGGGGTCTCGTCCAACACCAAGGACTTCAGCTCTTGGTTCTTCTGCAAACTGCTCATCAATGAGGTCTCCTTACCCGTCTCACGTTGCCATTGTTCTATCGTCTTCTTGATGTCTGGCGATTGGTGCAAAATATTCGAGGCGATGCTATTGGCATAATAGGCGGTAGCCTGACAAATAATATCCTTGTCACGAGCCGCTGCCACGGTAGGCAAAGCCTGTATCATGAGCCACGTGGGGTTGTTGGTGTATTCCACTGTCAACCTGTTAGTTTTATCCTTCACGGGGAACAATTTATCCAAGTCAATGTTCAAAGTACCAGCATCTCGTTGCACGAAAGGATAGGTATTTGTCACCAATTCCTTGTCAGGAAGGATGGGCAGATAGTGTTGCTCACCATCGCTAAAACCTTCGCCCGATGCCATCACCTTGCAGATGAGCAACGAAGGCATGTTAGTGGCATCCACGTCAAACGACACGGATGAGGTCTTCCCCGCCTCCACCTTGAAGGTCTTTGCCTGGCGGTACACCACTTTCTCTGTCTCTGGGTCGATCAATTGCATCTCTGACGTACCCGTAACATCTTTCTCGGAGGTATTGAAGAGCTTGGCGGAAACCTGTCCCACATCACCCGTCCGCAAGAATCGTGGCATATTGGGCTGCACCATCACGGTTTTCTTGGCGACCGTCTCCTCTTCGATAAAGCCGAAATTCACGTCTTTGTCATGCGCCAAGCCAATAAACCGCCACGTGGTGATGCTCTCTGGCAAGGTGAAACTCAACTTCACGTTGCCATCACCATCCGTCCGCAGGGCAGGATAGAAGAATGCCGTCTCGTTTAAGTTTTCCCTAACCTGTATTGATTCATGCCCAGAAGGCTCGTCAGACGCAATGCTATTAGGACTCTCAACGTTTATCGAACCCGTAGATTCTGACTTCTTGGCAGCGCCATATCCAACTACCACCACCTCATTCAACTTATCCTCTGTCGTAGCAGCTTCTTCAACGGCAGTATCCATCGCATTGATTCCACTTCCTCTTACCCTTTTGGCCTTGGCACTCATCATCAATGGTCCTCTCCTTGCTCCGAACACGCGGACT
Organism: Prevotella sp.; assembly: GCA_017548525.1. Taxonomy (GTDB): domain Bacteria; phylum Bacteroidota; class Bacteroidia; order Bacteroidales; family Bacteroidaceae; genus Prevotella. The sequence continues at coordinate 21,337 of JAFYZV010000087.1, read as the reverse complement.
GGATAAAGATTGAATAGCTCATCATCGAAATGGCTGAAACTCAATGCCCGCTCATTCAACAACTTATAGGGCAATTCTCCATACATGTACAAAGATTGTTGATGGCGTCCCTGCCATGATGTATGCGGGAGGTTTCTATACAATTCAGGGTTGAATGACCACCCATGATGCCTAATCTCATCCAACGACTTGTCAAACAACACCGCCATTAGCTGGGCATTTGCGGCATTACCATTTGGCTTTTTCACCCGCAAAGACCACTCCTCTTTCTGCCCTGGGGTCAGTCGGTCGCGGAACGTGGTCCATTCCATCATCAATCGCTTGTCGGGCAGAGCCTTGCTGATATGCGCCGAATGCTGATAGAGCTGCCCCTCACGCACCCAGGCACAAGTCAACAGGATGCCATCCCCATATTCCTCCTTATAGGTAAACTCGCGTGTGGTGACAGCATTGCTCTGGTCAATCACCCCACTCTCTATCACGTTGTTTCCCGAAATGAGGGTGTAAACGATATGTTGGTCTTGGTCAGATGAACCCATCTGCACATACACAGGCTTTCCTTCCCGTGAAAATTCCGTAGCCGACTGATAGAACCAGTCGTGGGTTTCCATGGCGGGATGCTTGTCTTTCATGCTGAAGACGATGAAACTCTTGGTCACGGTGTCCGTACCACAGGTTGCCACCAACTGATGCTTTCCCGACTTCAAGCGATTAAAAGCCATTGTAAATGGCTCATTGGCATTCACTTTCTGTACATTCTTCGCATCATCAATATAATAACTGACCGTTCCTTCAATACCCTTTCCAGCATTATTCAGGTAATGGAACACGACCTTCTTCACACTATCTGCCTCCACTTGCTGTGGCATCTCGACACCGAACGCCGTCGCACGATTGCTCAAAGGAATACTCATGCTCCCCGAATGGCTCTCTCCCGACACATCTGTCACGTCGGCATCGACCACGAATCGATAATATTGTGGGACATGGGCTTCCATCTTCTCTGGCAACGACAATGGCACACGCAACGTGAACACACCATCATCATCGGTCACAAGGGTATCGCGCAGCACCTCATGTACATCGCCACCATCATAGCGATACCACCACCATGCACGGCGACGCTCCACCTTCACGGCAGCCTTTGCCCCCTGCACGGGAACGCCCGCAAAGCTCGCCACCTTGCCACGCACCGTTACCGTGTCGCCATCTTGGTACTTCTCCGTCACCTCGTCAAACTCCACTTGGAACGTAGGACGCTTATACTCCTCAACAGAGAAGCGCACTCGGCCTCCCTTGTCGCAGAAAACACCAAACAGACCCGTCAAGCCCGAGGCTGGAAGCACGAAATCGTGTGATGCTGTTCCATACTCATCCGTCACCACGTCCTGCTCTGCCACCACCTTATGGTTGGCATCTCGAAGGGTCAGCTTATAGGTTTTGTTCGACAAAACTTCTATCTCTGAGTTATCAATATTCTTGTAAGCGACCAGTGAAACATGAGCCGTCTGTCCCGGGCGATATACGGAACGGTCGGAAAAGAGGTTGATAACATCATAATCACGCCTTGAGGAATAATAGTTAAAACCACCCCAGAAATTGGTTACGGGGCAAGTGGTGTCGTCATTGGTATAAACATAGATGAGGTTAGGCCGATTGTTATTGCTATGGAAGGTTGCCTCGCCCTGCTTGTCGCATACCAACGTGTTCACGCTCGACACATTTCCCCGATAGTCCTTGGCAGTCAACTCTATCTTGGCTCCCGCCACGGGCTTTCCCGTAGTGGCACTCAACGCTACCAATCGCACCTTATTGTCGGGTAGGAATTCATGAACGGCGTACATGTCACTCACATACAACAGGGCGCGTTCCGTCTTGATGTTATTCTGGTTGGTAGTAAATTCCACGAGGTACACACCGATGGGCAAGCCCTCAATGACCATGGAATCTTCCATCACCTTATACGCTGGCTGTCCCACATACCGATGAGTGACGGTCTGTTGGGTGCCATCGTTGATGATAAGTTTCTTGACTTTGGCATAGTCATTATCGTCATCGACGTTGTAAGTGTTCTTCCCATCCAATCGCACACGGGTAACGGTCATTGTCAACGATTGGATATTGACGATGTGGCGGAGGTCTACGCGCCTCGGTGTGTTAGGCGTGGAGACACCCTCTCCTATCATCGCGCTGAAACTGGGCAGCGTCAATTGGTTCTGGGCATTACGCAACACATTCATCCGAGGCCATACCCCCCATTTACTGAGGGCATAGTTGATGTAGTTCATTTTGTCTTCCGCAGAAGCATCTTCTGCCTCATCCATGAAATTGTATCGCTCAATGGCAAGCTCACCCGCCTCTCGCAAGTCACCGTAAGTATTCAACAACGAGTCGAGGGATTGCATATATCTCGACTTGCGCATCTGTGTGTCGCTGGCATAACGTTGCTTCTGCAACAGTTTGAGAGCGCAAAGACAGGCGGCGGGACGGTTGTTATGCGATAGGTAATAGTCATGCATCGTCTGGTAATCACCCGCCTCAAAACCGAGGACATGCAACAGGTCGTTGTAGAAAATCTTGCTGTCCGTTCCCTCTAACACCATCGGCTCATAACCATTGGCAACCTGAGAGGCGAGCAATGCAGGATTGCTCATCGATTGGGCATAATAATCCTTGCTCACTTGTTGCTGGTCGTCGCCCATATTGGGACTATCGCGATAAATCCTTCCTAACACACTCTGGTAGACGGCAGCAAGGACAGGATTGTTCTCTGCCGCCTTTCGCTCTGCATTTTTCAGCTCATTTACGAAGACATCCATAGAGTCGGGCGACACCATCGTCTGTGCGGAGGCTTTCGCCAATTGCGCTTTCAGCAAGTGACCATAGCTTTTGTCAGCCGTCGCTTTGACAATGATCTTGTCAAGCACTTGTATCTGGGTTTGTGGGAGGTCTTTCTGCTGCGCCTCCTGCACTTGTTTCCATAAGGTTGTATAACTGTCTGCCATCATTTTCATAGGCACTAAATGAACCAAAACAATAATCGCAAGGAATAATCTCTTCATGTCTCAAACCTTTTTGTTATCGCATTCTTTGACGCAAAGATACTCACATTTTCCGAAACCACCAAATAAATAGACACGCATTAACAACAAACAACACTTCATGAAGCGTTCCTCGGAAGATGGAAATGTTGGTAATAGACTTTTACAAAATCATGTTTGGCTTTTTGTGTGAAATAGAATCGGAAAAAGCGAAAATATGCCTCTTTCGTAGCGGATGCGGCATCCGATAGGTGCCGATGCGGCATTCATGACCGACAGATGTGGCATTTATCAGCCATAAATGCCCCATTTATCAAGGGCGAAAAGGTGCTTCTAACAGGACAAAACATGCCATAATCGGACATGGGAAGGTGTCTATAAAATGGAACATCCTGAATTTCAACCATTTAGAAAATGAAAAAAACACACGTATTTCGTCCCAAATATTTCTTAGTGCGAAAAACTGCCCTTCATTTGGGCTTGTTTTGTGATTATTTTTTGACAAATCCACCATGAGTCGTTTCTTGGTAGATAGATGGCAAAAGAATACTTTTTTTATCATGACCATTACATTATTTCAACAAATGCTTTGACAATCTCATACTTTTTTCATAACTTTGCAAACAACAACTAATAACGCGACAATTGAATGCCTATCCAAGGGCATGGATTGGATTCGTATTACTACACTTATAACAAACAAAAAAGAATATGATTGAGATTGGAACAAAAGCACCCGACTATCTGGGGCGTGACGAAAATGGGAACGAAATCAAACTACAAGACTATGCCGGGAAGAAATTGGTATTGTACTTCTACCCGAAAGACAGCACGCCCGGATGCACACAAGAGGCTTGTAACCTCCGCGACAATTATGAAAGGATGCTCGCCAAAGGCTATGCAGTGGTAGGCGTGAGTGTGCAAGACGCAAAGTCGCACAAGCGTTTCATTGAGAAAAACAACCTACCTTTCCCCCTCATTGCCGATACTGACATGACCCTCAACAACGCCTTTGGCGTATGGGGAGAGAAGTCAATGTGCGGTCGGAAGTACATGGGAACGTTCCGCACCACGTTCATCATCGACGAGGAAGGCAAGGTGGAGCAAGTCTTCGGACCAAAAGAAATCAAGGTGAAAGCCCATGCGGAGCAAATCCTCGGCGAATAACCAAGACGGTGAGGGATGGCATGGACAGCGATGGACACATGAAATATAACAAGAACAAATAACAACCAACAATGAAAAAAATCTATTTATTTACTATCCTATGCTTAGCAACCATCGGTTGCTGGGCAGATGATGGGTTCACAATAGACCCATTGACACTACAGGAAGGTGAAACCGGGACACTGGTTGTCAACCTCAACCAAGAGACATCAGGCAAATATTGCGCCTTCCAGTTCGACCTATACCTTCCTACAGGTGTGGAAATTGTATCTGAAACGGGCACCAATGGCAACCCGACCTACAACAACAGCTTTACGTTGACCGACCGTAAAGCACACCATAACGTTTCATATATCCAAAAGAATGGTTTTTGGAGGATCATGGTGTTTGACGTTAGCAGTGGCAGCAACGGCTCTTTCTCAGGAACGACGGGGGCAATCTTGAATATCAGCGTCAAGACAAATGCCCAATTTGCCGTAGGTACACAGACGGTGGATGTCAAGAACATCGTGTTGACTTACACACAAGACTTGACAACATCCTATCTCCAAAACGACTTCACCTATACATTCACAGGGGAAGAACAGAGTTATCTGCTCGGAGATGTGAATAATGACGGTGAAGTGGATATATTTGATGTCATGGATGTTCAATCGTATATCGAAGGCAACATTCCAGATGTGTTTATTTTTAGAGCAGGTGACACTGATGAAGATGGCGACATCACAATCTTTGACTTAATGGATATAGTAGACATCGCATTAAATAATTAAACATTTGAATAACATGAAATCACTTTTTAAAGAAGCATTATTATATTGCTTGATGGCATGTGCGTTTCCTACCACAATCATGGCAGATGACATTACCATTGGTGATATGACATTAGTAGCTGGCCAAACGGCAACATTTGACGTAAACTTAGATAATCCCTCAAAGGCATATACAGGTTTCCAATGCGACATCTATCTGCCAGAAGGCATAGAGTACGTTAGCTATACCAAGAACGATGAACGGCTATTATCACAACACGTATTGTCATTCACAAGGAATTCTGGTGGTTTTTATCGCCTATTGGTCTATTCGATGCCAGCTACCCCGGTTGCAGGAACATCTGGGGCAATCATTACTATCACAGTTAAAACTGATGATACTATAGACACAGGTGTAAAAACAATTGACGTGAAGAACAAAAAATTCCGTGATTCCGATGGTGGCAATAATATATTTGATAACACAACAACAGATGCTAATGTTGTTGTAGAGGTAAAGATTGGCAGCTCTGGTTATTGCTCATTCTCTTGGCCACGTAACCTGGACTTTACGGGATGTGAGAACTTCACAAACGTTTTTTATGGTAAGAGTAAGAACGAAACTTCCGTGGTTGTCAGCTCAATTGACGATTGTATCGTTCCCGCAGGAACGGGTGTCATCGTGAAAGGAACGGCTGGACAGATTGTATATCCTAATACCACTGCCCAAGCTACGGAGGTTTCCAGCATCTTTACCGCCACCTCGTCAGGTCCTATTACCGTAAATACAAAAGGGGAGGCTTATGCTTTAGCCGTCATCAACGGGAAGACAGGGTTCTATCCCTGTAATGCGAATGTCACCATCCCACAATATAAATGCTATTTACCAGGAAGTGTTGCCGCAAAGAGTTTCATCGCCATTAGCCAAGAAACCAATAACGACCAAATTGTGAGCGACGATGCGGGTATTGTCGATGGTATCAATAATGTGAATGCTGATGCCTCTAAAAACGCATATTATGATGTGCAAGGCCGCCGCGTATCTACTCCACGCCATGGTGTTTATATTCAAAATGGGAAAAAAGTCATTATTAAATAAATAAGACATGAAAAAACAGTATATATCGCCAAAAGCGAAAATTAATTTCTTTTCGACAAGAGTCATGATAGATGAAACATTCCCCATAGGAACTGGTGGGGGGGGCATTGGAGACGGAAGTGAAATCCAATCCCTTGACCCCTTAGATCCCCAAAACCCCACTTTTCAAGTATGGGACGATAAAGACATCTGACCATAAAACCTCTCTACGGCATGATTAACCGTGAACTATTGCACCCAAAAAGCATCGTGGTGATTGGCGGGTCTAACAATATCCACAAGCCCGGCGGTGCCATCATCCGTAACCTTTTGAACGGTGGCTACCAAGGAACATTGCATGTAGTCAACCCCAAGGAGGACATGGTACAAGGGCAAAAAGTTTGCCACGACGTGAAAGACATCCCCAAAAGCGAGCTTGCCATCCTTGTGGTGGCGGCTCGTTTTTGTCCTGACTATGTGGAATATTTAGCAAAAGAGAAGGGTGTCAAGGCATTCATCATCATCTCTGCTGGCTTCGGCGAGGAGACTAAGGCGGGGGCGGAACTCGAAAAGCGTATCCTTGACACATGTGAGAAATACGGTTGCGCCCTCATTGGTCCCAATTGCATCGGTTTATTGAATGCCTGGCACCATAGCGTCTTTACGCAACCTATCCCCCAACTGCATCCCAAGGGCGTAGATTTCATATCGGGGTCGGGTGCCACGGCGGTGTTTATCCTCGAGTCAGCGGTCATCAAAGGCCTGCCATTCCATTCGGTGTGGTCGATAGGCAACGGCAAGCAAATAGGCATAGAGGATGTCCTGCAATACATGGATGAGCATTTCGACGCGGAGAAAGATTCACATATCAAACTCCTATATATAGAAAATGTGTCGAATCCCGATAAGTTGTTGTTCCATGCCAGTTCACTCATCCGCAAGGGATGCCGCATCGCTGCCATCAAGGCGGGGTCGAGTGAAAGCGGTAGCCGTGCAGCTTCCTCCCATACAGGTGCCATCGCATCAAGCGATGCAGCCGTGGAGGCATTGTTCCGCAAGGCAGGCATCGTGCGTTGCTTCTCACGCGAGGAATTGACAACCACAGGGTGTATCTTCGCCACGATGGAAGAGACTTCGTGTAAGAAAGATATGCGTAGCTTCGCTATCGTGACACATGCGGGCGGACCAGGCGTGATGCTCACCGATGCCCTGTCAAAAGGTGAGCTGCAAGTGCCAAAGATTGAGGGCGAGAAAGCAGATGAACTGAAAGGCAAACTGTTCCCTGGTGCATCGGTTGCCAATCCCATCGACATCCTCGCCACAGGAACGCCTGAACATTTAGGCATTGCCATCGACTATTGCGAGCGTGAGTTTGATAATATTGATGCCATCTTCGTCATTTTTGGAACGCCAGGATTGGTCAATGTTTACGAGGCTTATGACGTGTTACATCAGAAGATATTGGAATGCAAGAAGCCCATCTTCCCCATCTTGCCATCCGTCCACACGGCGGGAGAGGAGGTGGAAGACTTCCTGAAGAAGGGACATGTCAACTTCAGCGACGAGGTGACGCTTGCCTCATCGTTGGTGAGAATCCTCAAGACCCCCACTCCCGCTCCACCCGAAATAGAACTTTTCGGCATTGATGTACCACGTATACGCGACATCATCACGGGCATCCATGAGAATGGGTATATCCTCCCCGATATGGTTCGTGAACTGTTAAGTTGCGCCAAGATACCCATGGTACCAGAGATGGTATCGGATAATAAGGAACAACTTATCACTTTTGCCGAGAAAATTGGCTATCCCATCGTTGCCAAAGTGGTGGGTCCCGTCCATAAAAGTGATGTAGGCGGCGTGGCATTGAATATCCGTAGTGCCGAACACTTGGCGTTGGAATACGACCGCATGATGCAGATACCCGATGCCAAAGCGGTCATGGTGCAGAAGATGCTCAAGGGAACAGAACTCTTTATCGGTGCCAAATACGAGGAGAAGTTTGGACATGTGGTGCTTTGTGGCCTCGGCGGCATCTTCGTAGAAGTACTCAAAGATGTGTCGAGTGGTCTTGCACCCCTCTCTTACGCAGAGGTCTATTCGATGATACAATCCCTGCGGGGCTATAAGATACTAAAAGGTACACGTGGACAGAACGGCATTAACATACAACGATATGCCGAAATTATCGTGCGCCTCTCCACCCTTCTCCGCTTCGCCACGGAAATCAAGGAAATCGACATCAATCCCCTGTTGGCTGACGAACATGATGTGGTGGCAGTAGATGCCCGCATCCTGATAGAAAAAGTCAAAAGGTAAAAAAGGATAAAGATAAAGTAAAGTAGTACAGAAACCATTTATTTGATAATCGTTTAATTATTTCATTTTCAATTATGGAAAACAAAAAATATGGGTATTTCGACGATGCCCAGCGTGAATATGTTATTACAGACCCTAAGACCCCATGGCCTTGGATCAATTATTTAGGCAACGAGGACTTTTTCTCACTCATTTCCAACACGGCGGGAGGCTACTCCTTCTTCAAAGATGCCAAGTTTCGCCGACTGACACGATATAGGTATAATAACGTGCCAATGGATAATGGCGGTCGCTATTTCTACATCAAGGATGGCGACACCATCTGGAATCCAGGGTGGAAACCCATGAAAACGCCACTTGACAGTTACGAATGTCACCATGGAATGAGCTACACGCGCATCACAGGTCGCAAGGATGGCATTGAGGCAAGTGTCCTCTTTTTCGTCCCCTTGCATACTTGGGCGGAGGTTCAAAAACTGACGCTACGGAATGACACGGCGGAGAAGAGGACAATAAAACTCTTTTCGTTTGAGGAATGGTGTCTTTGGAACGCCGCTACCGACATGGAAAACTTCCAGCGCAACTTCTCTACGGGTGAGGTAGAGATAGAGGGAAGCGTCATCTATCACAAGACGGAATACCGCGAGCGACGCAATCACTATGCTTTTTATAGCGTCAACACACCCATCCAAGGCTTTGACACCGACCGAGAGACATTCGTTGGACTGTACAATGGAACACATGAGCCAGAGGCGGTGCTTGAAGGAAAGCCCCGCAATAGCCACGCCCACGGGTGGAGTCCCATCGCCTCGCATTACATCGAGGTAGAATTAGAGCCTGGCGAAAGCAAGGACTACATTTTCATCTTGGGCTATGTGGAAAACGAACAAGATAAGAAATTCATCGCACCAAAAGTCATCAATAAGGAGAAAGTTTACGACATCATCAATCGATTCGACACCTCGGAAAAAGTCGATGCCGCCTTTGCCGAGCTGCAAGAGTATTGGAACAAGCTCCTTGACATCTATGTGGTGAACACTGGCAATGAGAAGATTGACCGCATGGTGAACATCTGGAACCAATACCAGTGCATGGTGACATTCAACATGTCACGATCCGCTTCCTTCTTTGAGAGCGGTATCGGGCGAGGAATGGGATTCCGCGACAGCAACCAAGACCTTGTGGGCTTCGTCCACCAAATCCCCGAGCGGGCAAGGCAGCGCATCATCGACATCGCCAGTACACAATTCCCCGACGGCGGATGCTACCACCAATACCAGCCTCTCACCAAACGAGGCAACAACGATATCGGTGGCGGATTCAACGATGACCCCTGCTGGCTCATCTTTGGCACCGTGGCATACATCAAAGAGACGGGCGACTTCTCCATTCTCGACGAGCCTGTGCCTTTCGATAATCAGCTTGGAACGGAGGTTTCCCTGTTTGAACATCTCCGTGTGTCATTCAATCACGTGGTGGAGAATTTAGGCCCGCACCAATTGCCATTGATAGGCAGGGCAGACTGGAACGACTGCCTCAACCTCAATTGTTTCTCTTGGGACCCCAACGAGAGTTTCCAAACCACCGAGAACAAGAGCGAAGGAAGCCAAGCAGAGAGTCTGATGATTGCGGGATTGTTTGTCGTAACGGGTAATGACTATGTGGAACTATGCCGCCAGATCGCCCAACGAAAGGAAAATGCTACCGACAAAGCCTTCTACGAGGACGAGGCAAAACGTGCCTCACTATGTGTCAACGATATGGTAGATGCGGTAAAGAAACACGGTTGGGACGGCGAATGGTATCTCCGTGTCTACGACTTTTACGGCAACAAGATTGGCAGCAATGAGAACGAGGAGGGCAAAATCTTCATCGAGAGTCAAGGATGGTGCAGCATGGCGGGTATCGGCATGGAAGACGGCATGGTGGATAAGGCACTCGATAGCGTGAAGGAACGACTGGAATGTGAGCATGGCATCGTCCTCAATAACCCTGCCTTCACCACTTATCATGTTGAGATGGGCGAGATTAGTTCCTATCCCGAAGGTTACAAGGAGAATGCTGGTATCTTCTGTCACAACAACCCATGGGTCATCATCGGTGAGACGGTGGCGGGAAGAGGCAACGACGCATGGAACCATTACCGTAAGATCCTCCCCTCATACGTGGAAGAGAAATATAGCACATTGCACAAGGTGGAGCCTTATGTGAACTGCCAGATGGTGGCAGGAAAGGATGCCGCCAAACCTGGCGAGGGCAAGAACAGTTGGTTGACAGGCACAGCAGCGTGGATGTGGTATACGATTAGTGAATTTATCCTCGGCATCAAGCCCGAATATGACGGCATTCGCATCGACCCATGCTTACCTGACCATGCCAAGGAATATACCGTCAAGCGTCGATTCCGTGGTGCGGAATATCTCATAACCGTCAAAAATCCCAATGGCAAACAGAAGGGTATCGAGCGTTTGGTGGTGGATGGAAAGGTCGTTGACGGCAACATTATTCCCTGTTCCGAGGGCAAGCACCATGTGGAAGTGACGATGTAAGTTCAAAGTTCATAGTTCAAAGTTCATAGTTCTTCATCTGACAGAAACTATGAACTTTGAACTATGAACTTTGAACTACTAAAAAACCTTTACTCAAAGCACTCTGCATCTTTGAGGAAAGGTGCTTTGGTGTCTTTCTCGCTTAAAAGCATGTCCTCCGAGGCAATAGGCCATTCGATGCCAACATCCGGGTCATCAAACCTAATGCCCGCTTCCGCTTTTGGCGCATAGATGTTATCCACCTTATAAGTGAAGATGGCTTCATCGCTCAACACCAAAAATCCATGGGCAAAGCCACGTGGAATGAAGAACTGACGCTTGTTGTCCTCACTCAATTCTACCGCCACGTATTTGCCAAATGTGGGCGAACTCTTGCGAATATCGACCGCCACATCCAACACACACCCCTTGATGACTCGTACCAACTTGGCTTGGGCGAACTCGCCCTTTTGGTAATGCAAACCACGCAACACGCCATAGCTTGATTGCGACTCATTATCTTGGATAAAGTCTACATGTCCCACATTTTCTATAAACTCATCCCTCTTCCATGCTTCCATGAAATATCCGCGAGCATCCTTAAACACCCGTGGCTCGAGGATATATACTCCCTCAATGTCTGTCTTGATATATTCCATCGTTTGGGTATAAAGATATTACACCACAAAAGTACGAATTATCATTCACATACACAACAATTGTTGAATGAAAATAGTATGACGGACGATAATAACGATACAGTCCGAAAAAAACAACCTATTCTCAGACTTGCTGTTTACGCATAGTAAACAACGTGTTTACCCGAGCGAAACAGCCTGTTTTCGTATGGTAAACAGAATGTCACATGGATTTCCATATTTTTAAAGTTCAATATGCTTGTTCATGAATGCCTTTGACGGCACGACCACTGGGGTCGTTCATGCCCTTGAATGCTGCATCCCACTCTAACGCAATCGCTGTGGAGCAGGCCACGCTCGCCTCGCTCGGCACACTGAGGGCGGCGGAATCACTGGGGAAATGCTCCGCAAAAATGCTACGATAATAGTACTCCTCCTTGTTCTGTGGTGGATGGATGGTGAATCGCTCGGCTGCATGAGCCATTTGCTCGTCACTGACAGCCTCTGCCGTTATCGCCTTCAGCGTATCAATCCACGAATACCCCACCCCGTCGCTAAACTGCTCCTTTTGCCGCCAAGCCACCTCTGCTGGCAACAGGTCGGCGAAAGCCTCGCGCACGATTCTCTTCTCCATCGTCTTGCCCGGACACATCTTCGCCTGCGGATTGGTACGCATGGCGACATCAAGGAACTCTTTGTCGAGGAAAGGTACACGCCCCTCCACACCCCATGCCGACAGGCTCTTGTTGGCACGAAGGCAATCATAGAGGTGGAGTTTCGACAACTTGCGCACCGTTTCCTCATGAAACGCCTGCGCATCGGGTGCCTTGTGGAAATAGAGGTATCCCCCGAAAACCTCATCTGCCCCTTCGCCCGACAGCACCATCTTGATGCCCATTGACTTGATGACCCTTGCCAACAGGTACATGGGCGTAGAAGCGCGGACGGTGGTAACATCATAGGTCTCAATGAAATAGATCACGTCGCGGATAGCATCCAATCCCTCTTGGATAGTGTAGTTGATTTCATGGTGTACTGTGCCGATATGGTCTGCCACCATACGTGCCTTGGCGAGGTCGGGAGCACCCTTCAAACCCACGGCAAAGCTGTGCAAGCGGGGCCAATATGCTTTCGATTTGCTGTCATCCTCTATACGATGCTCACTAAACTTTTCGGCGATGGCAGAGATGACCGATGAATCGAGACCTCCGCTGAGCAACACGCCGTAAGGCACATCCGACATCAATTGACGTTTCACGGCATCTGTCAGCGCATCACGGATGGCATCGACACTCGCGGGATTATCCTTCACGGCAGCATAGTCAAACCAATCGCGCTTGTAGTAGCGTTTAGGTTCATAGTTCATAGTGCATAGTTCATAATGTTCGCCTTCGGCTTGTTCGGACGGAGTCAACTGTGAACTATGAACTTTGAACTTTGAACTACCATGAAGGTAATGTCCAGGCAAAAACGGCTCATAACGGTCGCATTGACCTTCAAGGGCTTTCAGCTCGGAAGCGACATACACCGTGCCATCGGCATCATATCCGATATAGAGCGGAATCACGCCAATGGGGTCACGGGCGATGAGGTATTCATCCCTCTCGACATCGTAAAGCACGAAGGCGAAGATGCCACTGAGGTCTTCCAAGAAGTCGATACCCTTATCTCGATAGAGTGCAAGGATGACCTCGCAGTCGCTTCCCGTCTGGAACTCATATTTCCCAGCATACCTCTTGCGAATCTCCTGGTGGTTATAAATCTCACCATTCACCGCTAACACCTGTTTCCCGTCAGGCGAGAACAAGGGCTGTCCACCCGACTCGGGATCCACGATGCTCAATCGCTCATGCGCCAAGACGGCACTCCCGCCACAATAGATACCACTCCAGTCAGGTCCGCGATGGCGTATTTTCTGACTCATCCTCAATGCTTTCTCACGCAATTGCTGCGTCTGTTCCTTGACATTTAGTATTCCAACAATTCCACACATAACTGATTTCTTTTATGATTGATTCAAGTTTACTATCTTTTTTGATGGGCTTTCCCTTTCACCTATTCTTCTCCATGACATGATCCACATAATCCACAAACGCCTGGTTCACCATACGGACACCGCCAACCGTGGGATAATGCCCCGTGAAATACCAGTCGCCAGGATGGTTGGGGCAAGCCTCATGCAACCCCTCAAGACTCTGAAATACCAATTCTATCGGAATTTGCATCTCATTGGGGCGCAACATCTCGACAATCCTGCGGTTGATTTCCTCAACGGTGAAAGGTTCGTAGATGGCTCGCACATGGTTTTGTGCTGTTGGATGGGTTAAGCAAGCTCGGTAAGTATCGTCGACGAGTTGCCACATCCCCCTCTCCACGATTAACGACATGGCGGCGCGGAAAGCGCAAAGCTCCTCCAAGCGCGACATGTCGATGCCATAATAGTCAGGGTAACGTATCTGGGGCGAGCTTGACACCATCACGATTTTCTTGGGATGCAGACGGTCAAGAATCTTGAAAATGCTCTCTTTCAGCGTCGTGCCACGCACGATACTGTCGTCGATGATAACCAGATTGTCCTCATGTGGACGTAAACTCCCATACGTAATATCATATACATGGGCTGCCAAGTCATTGCGCTCGGCTCCTTCAGAAATGAACGTGCGTAGCTTGATGTCTTTCCACACCACTTTCTCCACCCGCACATCGTGATTCAGGCGACGGAATCCATCCGTCATGCCATAGAAAGCCACTTCTGCGGTATTAGGTATATATGAGAAAACGGTATGAGCAATATCGCTATTGATGGCTTTCATGATTGGCAGAGTCAGCTGTTCGCCAAGGCGTTTACGTTCGTGGTAAATATCCAAGTCAGATCCTCGACTGAAATAAATGCGCTCGAAAGTACAACTGTGGTTGCCTTGGGATGGCAAAATCTGCTGTAGACATTTCTCTCCATTTCTATGAATGATGAGGGCCTCTCCCTCCTTGAGTTCCTTGATGTCGTCGGTAGCGAGATTGAAAGTTGTCTGAAGGACAGGCCGTTCACTCGCTAATGCCACAATCTCCTCATCCCAATAGTAAAATGCAGGGCGGATGCCCCAAGGATCGCGCACGGCAAACATCTCTCCTGACCCTGTCAGCCCGCACATCACATAGCCACCATCAAAATGCGGCATGGTGGTTTTCAGCACATTCACCATCGACACATGGTCGTCAATATAGCGAGTGATTTCTTGGTCGGCAAGCCCCTTTTCCTTTGCTTCGACAAACAACCGTTCCACCTCTCTGTCCAATCGATGCCCCATTAGTTCCAGGGTGATATACGAATCCCCATAGATACGAGGCGACTGTCCCTGTTGGGTCAAGAGAGCGAAAACCTCGTCAATGTTGGTCATATTGAAATTCCCACAAAGACAAAGATTTTTCGCTCGCCAGTTGTTGCGGCGTAGGAAGGGATGGACGTATGTAAGCCCCCTTTTTCCTGTTGTGGAATAGCGTAGATGCCCCATGTAGAGTTGCCCTACAAATGAGTCATCCATTCGCTTAAACACCTCAGTAATGGCATTCGTTCCCTCTGCCCGTTCACGATACATGTATTCCGTTCCCACGGGGGCATCCATGTTCACACACGCCACACCAGCCCCTTCCTGGCCACGGTTATGCTGTTTCTCCATCATCAGATAGAGTTTGTCCAGTCCATACCGCCACGTGCCATATTTGCGTTCGTAATACGCTATCGGTTTCAAGAGCCGTATGAGGGCAACGCCACATTCATGCTTCAATCGTTCCATCTATCGTTCTTTGCCAACCTACGCCATGTAGATTAGATTCTTTACTGGTATAAACAATCTTTATCAACTATTCATCATCAATTCCTATGGTTTCAATGTGACACCAAACAACAAATAGGCCTTTTGCGAACACGGATTAGCCGCTATACCCGCAAAGACGGGCAGGGAAAAACTATTCGTGATGGCAATGTCCTTGGTAGCCTTGAGCGCGAGATTTGTCACGGCAAACCCTGTCGTACCATACGACGTGGTGGCGTAAGGCACAGCTCCCACTGCGGCAGTCCAGTCTGCTCCACCCAAATGGAACGGCACATTCGCCTCGGCATAGCTGCTATATGCCCGTTTACCATCCTTGTTCACGCCATCGTTGCCCGCAAAGTTTGTGTACCACTGGATGCTTGCCACCCCGAAGTCGTAGCCAATATTGGCTTCGAAAACATGGTTCGTGCCGTGGGAATCATACTTGAAATATCGGTTCTGTGGGTCAAGACCTGTATTAAACCAATAATCTGTCACCCCAATATTCAGCCCCCCGATACTATAACCAAGGGTGATGTCAAACTCCTTCGTGTCACTCGCTTCCGTCAATCCGACACTCCCCCAAGCACTGAGACTAAACCCTTGATAGCTCACGCCGAGCGTCGGTTGCAAGGAAACGTTTCCCAAATCCTGGCCACGCCAGATATACTGATTCACGATATCTGCAGAAACCGATGTCTGCCAATCACTCTCCTGTGCCTCTACGGCTGTTGCCCCAAAGAGCAACAGAGCCGTGAGGAACAATCCTTTTACCTTTTTCATCATCATCATTATTAATTATAACAAGTTTCACCATGTTCATAAATATCCAAACCTTCGTCTTCCACACGCGCCTCCACGCGAAGCCCATGCCATGCCTTGATGCCATAGAACAACGCAAAGCCACAGGCGGCAGCCCAAAGGTCAATCACCAAGATGCCAAAACACTCCGCGCCAAAGAATCCCCAGCCGTGACCATAGAACGCGCCATTGGAAACAGAGAGCAAGCCCGTCATCAATGTGCCGAGAATACCACACACGCCATGCACCGAAGAAGCACCCACGGGGTCGTCGATATGCAGTTTATGGTCGATGAATTCGATGGCATAAACCAACACGGTGCCACAGACGAAACCGATGACAACGGCACCCAACGGGCTAACGAGGTCGCATCCTGCCGTGATTCCCACAAGCCCCGCTAACACGCCGTTGAGCGTCAACGACAGCGATGGCTTGCCATATTTCTTCCACGTGACAAACAATGTGGCGGTACCAGCGGCAGCCGCTGCTAAGTTAGTGGTGAGAAACACGTGCGAAATGGCGATACGATTCACCTCGCCGCTTGCCGCAAGCTGGCTGCCAGGATTGAATCCAAACCATCCGAGCCACAGGATAAACACGCCAAGTGCTGCCATCGTCAGGTTGTGACCAGGTATGGCACGGCTCTTGCCGTCCTTCCCATATTTGCCAAGGCGTGGACCAAGTGCCATAGCTCCGATGAGTGCTAACACGCCACCCACGCTATGCACGATGGCAGAGCCCGCAAAGTCGTGGAACACATCGCCAAACGTCGTCATCATAAAAGAGTCGGCGGCATCGTTACACAGCCATCCGCCGCCCCATGTCCAGTGTCCTTCCACGGGATAGATGATGAGCGAGATGAACGCGCTGTATATCAGATACATCGAGAATTTCGTGCGTTCTGCCATCGCACCGCTGACAATCGTCGCACTTGTGGCGCAAAAGACAGTCTCGAAAATCAAAAATCCCTCCACGGGAAGGTCACCCTTATAAAAAGAGAGGTCACCCCAGTTAGGCATCCCAATAAACCCTGCGCCGTCACTACCAAACATGAATCCAAAGCCCAAGAAGAAAAACAACAGCGACCCAAACATGAAGTCTACAAAGTTCTTCATCAAGATATTTGCCGTGTTCTTGCTACGGGTAAACCCCGCCTCGCACAGCGCAAATCCTGGCTGCATCCAGAAAACCAACATGGCTGCCAACAGCATCCATACAGTATCAAGCGATAATCCTATTTCTTCCATAATCCTGAAAATTTTGTGTTTGTGTTGTCACTACTAAACTACTTCTTATCCCGAAGCACCGTATCACCATTCTCTCCTGTGCGGATAGACCATGTGTCAATCATGTCACTGACAAAAATTCGACCATCGCCAACCTCGCCCGTATGCGCCACCTTCAAGATGACATCCACGGTCGGGGCAACAAACTGGTCGCGACAGACAATGGTCAACGCCACGCGCTCAATCACGTCCGTACTGTATTGCACACCACGGTAAATGCGCTCCTCGCGGCTTTGGCCAATGCCATGCACATTGTGATACTCAAACCAGTCAATGTCTGACTGCAACAATGCCTCCTTCACATCCTCAAACTTCGTCTTGCGGATAATTGCTTCAATCCTTTTCATACCTTTTTACCTATTAATTCATAACACATTGAAAGCTTTCGGCTGCAAAATTAGTGCATTTTGACAGAATAACGAAAGAATCATTGCCGTTTTGATTCAATCTTTCCAAATAACATAACAATTTGTTATCCACAAAACAAGTATTCCTTACAGATTGAAAGCAGAACATGGAAGTTCATTTCAATTTGTAAGGAAAAGAAACAAAGCCCCGAGAGCACACATACTGCACTCTCGGGGCAAACACATTTTCTTTTCTTCAACGAAAGCAACGGCTGGACCAAAGCCCGTTTACCCTCACTTACCTTGCTGACCCAGAGCCAGAACTATCGTAGGTGATGTCCACGTTGCTGACGACATTTGTGACCTTGACGTTGGATTCTGGACTCAGAATCTTGTTCACCAGCAAGACAACATCGCTGATGTCAATCCCACCGCTCTGGTTTATGTCGGCATTGGCGATGATGAAGTCGTCATTGTTTTGCCCTAATATATGGTTCACCATAAAGATTACATCGGTAATGTTGATGGCCCCGTCACCATTCACGTCTCCCATGCTGGTATTTGTCAATAAGTAGGCACGGCAGGAGCCGATGGTCAAATTGGCGTTAGGATAACAGAGCGTGTTTCCGTTGCCCAAATAGAGATTGGTACTGTCGTTGGCTGCGAGGCTGACAGGGCTGTAACCACCCATGAAACTCACGGTGCCATCGCTGCTGGTGACGGCTGTCGGGGCGGCACTATTGAGGGTCACACCTGTAAACGTCGGGTTCTCCACGTTGACGGGTTCAAAGTTGTAACACTGCAAGGCCAGCTCTGACAGGCACATGAAACTGCCGCCTGTCTGCAATACCTCGAAGTGGAAATACTGGTACGTGCCTGGATGCTGCACCGTGTAGCTCTTCCCCTTGGTGCGACCGCTGGGCAGGGCGTCGCTTGCGTTCGCGCTGACGTTGCGGCTGTCGATGACCGTCCATTCATCATCCGCGTTCAACTTCGCCTTCAGCGTCCACACCGTCGGGTCGCCAATAGCGTTTTGGTTGCCAGTGGTCAACTTGTAGCCAGACACGTAGAAGGGCTGGTCGGTATGGAACTCGCAGTACGGCGTATGGCCTTCCGATATACTTGTCCGCCACATGTTTCCGCCCGTCGAGCCGTCAATCAGGTTCGCATAACCCTGATTCCAGTTGCTGCCAGAGGTGCCCTCTATGGGGGAGTAGGCAGGCGTGGCGGAAGTGGCTGTCATGTCCTCCTTCCTCACAAGGTAGGGCTTGCCGGCCTCGATGCTGGTGGCGTCCTTGAAATTCAGGTAGAGTGTGCCTTTGTCGAACCCCGTCACATGACCGCCGTACTCCGTCTCCGTGTCGAGCTCTTTCACGGTGAAGCCAGCGAGTGCCGTGCCCGTGAGGTTGCTTACGGCAAACGGCAGGCACAGCGTGCTCCAGTCACCGTCGGTGTAGAGCGTGCGGTCCTTCAGTGTCACCCTGCACAGCTTGCCGTCATACGTGGAGAGGTTGTTGGCGGTGTTGTCGGCGAGTTGGAGCAATGCTTCCCAGCCGGCATACAGTGTCATGTCATGGGAGACAGGGGTGTTGAATTCCCATTTTGTGGTGCAGGCGGCGTCGGTGTACCAGCCGGTGAAGACATATCCCGATGCGGTGGGGGCGTTTGGCTCCGTGGCCGTGCTCTCGTTGCTCCAGAGGTTGGCCTGGGCACTCGGAGTAGCACCGTGGCCGTTGTTGTTAAACGTAACAGTGCAGTGCCAATGCACCTTGGTGGCGTCGGGCTTCCAATTTGCCCCCTTCGTCACTTGTCCCCACTGGGTTTCCGTGCCGTCGAAGTAGATGTCCGACAGATTCGTGCAGCCTTTGAACGCCTTATCCCCTATGCTCTTCACGCTGGCGGGGATGGTGATGCTTGGTAGATTTCCACAGTTCTCGAAACAAGAAGCTCCGATGCCCGTCAGGTCATAGTTCAGTTCTACACTTTCGAGATCGCCGAAATCCTTGAACTCTTCCGTTCCTAAGGCATGGACATGCTCAAGGGTGAGGGATTTGACGCTAATAGAGCGAGAATAATCTCTCCAATTGTGGGTTTTAATGACCTGTTTGTCTGGATAAGTCGTCCAACCGTCATTGCTACACGAGATGGTCAGACGGCCATATTCCTGATTATTGATTGTTTCGGTTTTTACCATTGTCCAGTAGAGCCAGTTATTGTCATCTGCCTTGCTGCCGCCACACCAACCGCAAAACCAATCGTTATTCCAATCCCCACATACCAAGTTAGGTGAGTACTGATACATATAGGGTTCCCATTTGGATAACGGACCTGTATAAGAAATCTGACAATTGGAGCTGATGTTGGAAAAGGCTCCATACCCGATGTCTGCAGATTTATAAAATAGGAGAATTTTTAAACTATTGCAGCCTTCAAATGCGTGGTCTTCGACTGACGTGACACATGGCGGATAGAGATACACAATGGCCGTGCCTGCAAATGCGTAAGGAGGAATGTTGGTGATGGAAGATGGAAGAATATTAGTCGCTATACTTGGATTATCTGGCGGACAAGCCTTGACCATCTTGAATTTCGTACAACCTTGCATTGATGGCATCTCGTCGATGATGGTGCCTTTGGGGAAAGTCATCTTCTCAAGGTTGGTGAAGCCGCTGAAGGTCATGTCAAAGTTTAACACCTTCGCCCCGTCAATGGTGAGAGGTATGGTGATTTCTGTTCTATTTGCCTTTTTTCCTTCATACCCTGTGATGTAACACTGGTCACCATAATAGTCCTTATGGATGGTCCATCCTTTCATGGCGGTGGTGGGGTGCATGTAGATATGGGTGCCACCAGTCCCTTTGTTGAGGTCACAAGCTGTCGTTGTTGAATCCTCACACACTGCGTCGGTCTTCTCGGAATTGAAGGTGATGGCGGTAAAACCGGTGGTGCAGTAATCCTCATCGGTGTCCTTGGTATAATAAAGGTGGAGGTCGGTACCACTGGCATGACTGTTCAGATTGCCCTTCACACTTTTGAAATAATCCCCGCCGTCATAGGGTACGAGGTAATATTCGCGATTATGAATGGTTGGAGTATTAGTTCCAGGGTTTCCTTTCGTTGTACTGATGTATAAGTCGGTGATGAAGGCACCCGCATCGCAGGTGTCGTTGCTTGCCGTCTTGTAGAGCAGGTAGATGTAGTCGCTGCTGGAGCCGCAGCCTTTATTCAGGTCATAGTCGATGACGGTCCAGCCCTTGTCCTGATAGGTGGACTTGAGGTTGGTCACCTCGGTTTTGGAGCCGCCGATGAGCATCACGTCGGTGATGAAGTCCGTGGCCCATGTTCCTTGTGTCATGGTGATTAGCATGAGAAGCGTCATCGCCGCCCGTGCCATCATGTTTTTGATAAATTGTTTTGTCTTCATATCTTTATGGGTTAAGTGATTGCTGAATAGGGATAAAAACAATGCGGCCTCCCTTGGTTTGTTCCAAAGGAAGCCGTATATTTACGTACGCGGGTGCCCGCGCAATTGTAATGTATAAGCTATTGTAGGTGAGTACCTGAGAGAGAG
>JAFYZV010000086.1 GCA_017548525.1 Prevotella sp. | reverse complement strand
TTAGTGCGGTTGATGAGACCACTACGCCAAGTTGAGTCGCTGCTTTCAGATGTTCTATTACCATTGCTATAATTCACATTCGTACCCATACGTAGTTTGATAGGAACATTGATTACCAACTCATTGTTGGCCGAGAAACGGAAATCCTTTTGTCTACTCCACGACTCCGAGCCACTAAAAATACTTCCATCAGTAGCGAAACGTTCACCTGATGTACGTGTTTGGTCATCAGCATCACTCCATGTCAGCGTGGTGTTGAAGTTTTCTTCTATCTTTTTGTCTTGATCCTCGGTGGTGAGATTCAATCCCACCTGTTTCGTCGAACGCAATCCTTGCGGTTGGTTGGCGGGTCGCCAATCACCTTCATAACCAGGCTTTCGGTCTTCGTTGACGTTATTGGTATTGGCAAAGGTGGAGAGGCGCGTATGGTCGGTGTAGTAAAGGGCGAAGAGCCTTCCTAAATATCGGTCATCGGTACCCAATCCTCCTTCCAAGTTGACCAATACACCACGATTATATTCTCGCTTTAATATCACGTCCATCACATAGTCTTTCTTTTCCGTCTCCTCGCCTTTCCATTGACTATCCTTCGATGACTTGTCATAGACTTCCACGTTTTGAACCGTATAATAAGGTAGATTGTCAAGCATCACCTTATTGTTGCCCTTGAAGAAGTCCTTGCCATTGAGTGTCAGGTAATCTACTTTCTTGCCATTGACATAGATGTCACCATTGTCCTTCAACTCGGCTCCAGGCATTTCGCGGATGAGACCATCAAGCATGGAGCCTTCGGGTAGGTTGAAGGCAGAGGCATTATATACCACTGTGTCGCCCCGATACGCTATTTTCACTTTTGTTCCCGTGACAACAACCCCATCCAACATTCCTTGAGCGAAGATACTATCCTCTTCCACTTTCTTCTTCAACAAGATACGTGGCATTTCAAACTCGCGGTTACGGGCGATATACTTCATATCATAATTGATGTAACCCGTGTGGTAGCCGTCGCATTCTGCTTTGATAATGAAGTGTTCGGGCTTGCGCTGTACGTAGAATTCATAATAGGAATCACTTGTACCCCATGACCACATATAACATGTAGTGGTATCTACAACCGTAGAGTCGCGGCGCATCAGCGTGACATGACCCTTCAGTGCTGCCTTGGTGAATGAGTCATAGACACTACCATGAAGTCGAATAGTAGGTAGTTTTTTACCTGTGGAATCAACAGGAGCTTTCTTATCATTGGAACCACCAATGATAATGATCTGTGCTTGGGAGGCAAGCGCAAGAAAAACAAAAAAGATGAAGAACGTGAAACGTTTCATGTAGAGAATCATGTGTTCGGTATATATATAACACGGAAAGAAAGAAAATCGTTTCTTTCTTGACAATAGTTTAACAAAAATTACCGTGTTAGATATATTATGACGTGTTGTTTAACATTTATATAACAACACGTAACGCCTCCCATCAATCGACTATCTTTTCAAAAACATCTGCCAATTCTGTCATCCGATAGAAAATGACATCGGCATCGGCAAGCTCATCGTCGGGTAATGGTCCGCTATTCACAGCAATGGTGAAACATCGTGCGGCAACACCTGCACGAACACCAAGTGGCGCATTCTCTACGACGATACCCTGCCACGGTTGTAGGTTGCCACATTTGCGCAATCCCATGAGGTAAGGGTCAGGATTGGGTTTTCCTTTCTCCACATCATACGCTGTCACAATATGACGCTCGTCAAGAAACTCGCCAAAATCATCCAACAAACGATGAATGAGCGGCAGTTGCCCACTACCTGTCACCACACCAACAACCATTCCCTTCTTACGGATCTTTTGCATGAAGTCAATGACACCTTCAAAGATTTCCGCATCCCCCATGGAATGAAATAAGTTTGACTTCACATCATACATCCGTTGAGCCTCGTCAAAAGAAATATCCTTGCCCTTTTGCTTCTTGACCATCTGTCGGATGGTGTCTATGCCCCTCGCTCCTTCCGTGGCGAACGCATCTGCATCGGTCATGCAGATACCAAACTGTGCCATAGACTCACGCCAAGCTATAGCATGACGAGGCATAGAATCATAGAGTACACCATCCATGTCGAAAAGCACGGCTTTGGGATCGAAAGCCTCAAAGCCGTGCCTATGTAAATATTGACGGATATGATCCATGTCTTTATGTTAGTCGTTATGCCTCTTGAGCCAAACGCTCTTGAATGGCCTTACTCTCTGCCTCATAACCAGGCTTGTTGAGCAGGGCAAACATGTTTTTCTTATATGCCTCCACGCCTGGCTGGTTGAAAGGATTGACACCCAAGACATTGCCACTAATACCACAGCCAATCTCAAAGAAGTAAATGAGCTGACCTATGTAATACTCATTTAGCTCGGGAACGCTAATACGGATATTGGGAACACCACCATCAACGTGAGCAAGTCGTGTTCCAAGCTCTGCCATCTTGTTCACTTCATCCACACGCTTGCCGGCGAGGAAGTTCAAACCGTCAAGATTCTCCTCGTCGCTGGGGAAAAGCAAGTTGCGATTGGGCTTTTCTATACTGATAACGGTCTCAAAGATGGTGCGCTCGCCATCCTGAATCCATTGACCCATGGAATGTAAGTCGGTCGTAAAGTCACAGCTGGCAGGGAATATACCTTTCTTATCCTTACCCTCGCTCTCACCATAAAGTTGTTTCCACCATTCAGCAATGAAATGCAACTTAGGTTGATAGTTTACCATGATTTCAATCTTCTTGCCTACTTGTGCATACAAGCCATTACGCACGGCAGCATATTGAGCAGCGATGTTCTCCTCATATGGAACATCTAACGCGGTAGCTTTCTCCATATCGGCAGCACCAGCAACCAAAGCCTTAATGTCGAAACCAGCGCAAGCAATGGGCAACAATCCCACTGGAGTGAGTACAGAGAAACGACCACCCACATTGTCGGGGATGATAAAGCTCTTGTAACCTTCCTTGTCTGCACATGTACGAGCAGCTCCACGCTTAGCATCGGTTACGGCAACAATGACATTCTTCGCCTCTTCCTTGCCCATCTGGCTCTCACATTGCTTCTTCAGCAAGCGGAAAGTCAATGCCGTTTCCGTCGTTGTTCCCGACTTGGAGATATTGATGACACCAAACTTCTTTCCTTTCAAATATTCCGTCAATTCCGAAAGATAATCCTCTCCGATATTATTACCAGCAAAGAGAATGGTGGGATTTTTCTTATCGTTCACCAACCAAGCAAAAGAATTGCTCAAAGCCTCAATGACGGCACGGGCACCAAGGTAGCTACCGCCAATGCCAGCCACCACCACGACCTCGCACTTCTCACGCAAAGTGTTGGCAACGGCTTGCACCTCGTCCAAGAACTCCTCCGTAATACTGGTGGGCAGATGCAACCAACCCAAGAAATCATTGCCTGGGCAAGTGCCATTCTCCAATGCTTCCTGCGCGGCACGTACCTTTGGCTCATAAGCCTTGACTGCGCCCTCCTCCAAGAATTGGGCGGCTTTAGAAATGTCTAAACTAATACTTTTCATGATTAATATTTTATTGATATGTATGATTTCATGTCAACCGACATAGAAAAACGAATAATAAATAAAGGCGAGCAATGCCAGAAGAACCAGGAAAACCACTATTCGTATCAGACAACTTGCAATCTTTTTAATGACCAACACACCAATGATGATGGCGAGCAAAACGATTCCATAATAAATGAAATTATCTTCCATGGTTTTACTATTTATTTAAACAAACGTTTGAATGATGCAGGGATGGGAGAGACAAATTCCATAGGCTCATGAGTAACGGGATGATAGAAACACAACACATAGGCATGGAGGCACAACCGATGCACGGGGTCATTACCATTTCCATATTTGGGATCGCCACATACAGGATGTCCCAAGTCTGCCGAATGCACCCGGATCTGATTTTTCCGTCCCGTATCCAAACGATACTCCACCAACGAATAATCAACGGATCGTTGAAGGGTATGGTAATGAGTGACGGCAAACTTGCCACCATTGTCAACGGGGGAAGAGTAAGTAATGTAAGCTTTGTTGTCTTTCAGCCAATTGGCGACGGTACCCTCATCATTCTCCATCTCGCCTGATACGACTGCCAGATAACGACGGTCATAAACAATATAATGCCAATCGCGCTCGAAAGCTTTCTCGGTCTCCATATCCTTGGCATAAATCATCAACCCACTCGTGTCCCGATCAAGCCGATGAACCACATGGGCACGACATTTCTGGCGTGTCTTGACAAAATAATCATCTAATAACGACTTGACATTAAGCGATGAATGTCCCGCTGCCATCGACAAGATGCCCACGTTTTTCTCCACGACAACCAAAAAACGATCCTCATAGACAATCTTTACATAACGACTCTTAAACTGGTCGTTTCTTTTCGACTTGCTCACGCTAACCTTCATTCCCTTTTCCAAGGGGAAGTCAAATTGCGTCACTATCTTGCCATTCACTTTAATGCCACGGCCTTTCAGTGTGTCTTTGATTTTGTTCTTGCTTCCTTTCACATTGGCTAAAAGCCAATCCAAAAGCGGAGCCTTGTCTTGAACCTCATAATGGTCGTATTCACCACGTTTCTTATCTTGCATCATATTCTTTAATTATCGGAAGCTATCTGTGAGCAACTTAATCTCTATTTGCGGACTAATCCGCTCGTACAATATATTATATACAGCATCAAGGATGGGCATGTTCACATGCATGTGGTGGTTGATTTCCTTCATGCACTTCACGCCGAAATACCCTTCTGCTATCATTTCCATCTCTATCTGCGCACTCTTCACACTATAACCCTTGCCTATCATGGTGCCAAACGTGCGGTTGCGCGAGAAATTGGAATAACCCGTCACTAACAAGTCACCGAGGTAAACGCTGTCATAGACATTGCGCTCTATCGGCTGGAGGGCGGTAAGGAATCGTGACATCTCCTGCACAGCATTGGCCATCAACACCGCCTGGAAATTGTCACCATACTTCAATCCGCTACAAATGCCAGCTGCAATGGCATACACATTCTTCAGCACCGACGAATATTCAATGCCTATCACATCACTACTGGTCTTGGTCTTGATAAATTCCGAGTCAATAATGTCTGCAAAAGTCTGCGCCTTGTCAAGATTGATGCAGCCAATGGTAAGATACGACAATCGTTCCAATGCGACCTCCTCAGCATGTGACGGTCCACCAATACAAGCCAAATTGTCGTAAGGCACATCATAAACTTGGTGGAAGTATTCGGAACACGAAAGGTTTTCATCGGGAACAATGCCCTTAATGGCGGTGATGATAAACTTATCACGCAGTCGAGTCTTCAATCTCTTCAAATGATTCTTCAAGTAAGGGGATGGGGTAACAAAGATGAGCGTGTCATATGCGTTGACAACCTTGTTGAGGTCGCTGAAGAACTCTATCTCGTGGACATCAAAATGCACACTCATCAGATAAGCAGGATTATGGCCAAGACGTTTGAAGTCCTCTATGCGGTCGTCACGCCTCATATACCATCCTATATGATGAGTATGGCCAACCACTATCTTGGCTATCGCCGTTGCCCAGCTACCACCGCCAATAATCGCTATCTTACCGCAATCGTACATCTCCCAAAAATCATTAAGGTCTCTAAAGACGTAAAAGTCACTAAAGACTATAACGCCTTATCTATCCACCCTTGTATCTCGTCCAAGCTGGGTTTCTCATAGCCCAACTTGTATTTCTTGTTAATCTCGCCTATCTTTTGTTGCAAGCCTTGCGCCTTTTCCGTAGATATATCGTTTATGAGGTTGAAACCTGCCTTCCGCAATACGTAAACCCATGGTTCAGGAACGCCAACCGATGCCCATTCAGCAATAGAGGATTGAGGTATCTTCTTTTCGGGTTTCATCTGTGGGAAGAACAACACCTCTTGGATAAACGTCTTGCCCGTCATGAGCATCACTAAACGGTCAATGCCGATACCGATACCCGACGTGGGGGGCATACCATATTGCAACGCACGAAGGAAATCCTTGTCAATAATCATCGCCTCGTCGTCGCCCTTGTCTGCCAAACGCATCTGTTCCACAAAACGTTCCTCTTGGTCGATAGGGTCGTTCAATTCGCTATAAGCATTCGCCAATTCTTTTCCGTTGACCATCAACTCAAATCGCTCGGTCAAACCTGCCTTAGAACGGTGCATCTTGGTAAGCGGACTCATCTCTACGGGATAATCCGTGATGAATGTTGGTTGGATAAATGTTCCTTCGCAGAACTCGCCAAAGAGTTCATCGATGAGTTTGCCCTTGCCCATCGTCTCGTCCACATCCATCCCCTTCTCCTTGCAGAAGGCACGAATCTCCTCTTCGGTCTTGCCTTCACAATCAAAGCCTGTTTTTTCCTTGATGGCATCAAGAATGGGAAGGCGGCGATAGGGAGCCTTGAAACTGATGACTTGTCCATCAACTTCCCTCTCGGGTTTTCCGTTCACGGCAATGCAGATGGTCTCCAACAACTTCTCTGTGAACGACATCATCCAGTTGTAATCCTTATATTGCACGTATAGCTCCATGCAAGTAAACTCGGGATTGTGGTTTCTGTCCATGCCCTCGTTACGGAAGTTCTTGCCAATTTCATATACGCCCTCGAAACCTCCAACAATCAAGCGCTTCAGGTAAAGCTCCGTGGCGATACGCATATACATATCCTGATCCAAGGCGTTGAAATGAGTGATGAACGGACGGGCAGAAGCACCTCCAGCAATCATCTGCAATGTGGGGGTTTCCACCTCTGTATATCCTGCCTCATCAAGCACCTTACGCATTGTTCGAATCACCGTGGCCCTTAGCAAAAAAGTTTCCTTGACACCCTCATTAACGACAAGATCCACATAACGTTGGCGGTAGCGCAACTCAGGGTCGTCAAAGCTATCGTAGGCAACACCATCTTTGTACTTGACAATGGGCAGGGGTTTCAGACTTTTACTCAATAGGGTCAGCTCCTGTGCATGGACAGAAATCTCCCCCGTCTGCGTTCTGAACACAAAACCCTTCACGCCGATGAAGTCACCAATATCTAACAATCGTTTGAAAACCATATTATAAAGACTTTTGTCCTCCCCAGGGCAAAGGTCGTCACGGGTAATGTACACTTGTATCCTTCCCTTGGAATCCTGTAACTCGGCAAATGATGCCTTGCCCATCACACGGCGACTCATCATACGTCCAGCGATGCAAACCTCCCGTTTGTCATCTTCATCCTTGAAACTCTCGCGGATTTCAGTACTAAAAGCGTTGGTTGGAAACTCTGCGGCAGGATAGGGGTCGATACCCATGTCGCGTAATTCTTGTAGACTTTGGCGACGCACAATCTCTTGCTCGCTCAATTCTAATATATTCATACTTTAGGTAATGTCTTTTGTTTTGATTGGTGCAAAGTTACGAATTAAAACTGATATATGATGAAAATGTATATACTTTTTCGACTATAGCTTAATGTAAATACGGCGTTTGTATAATACCCACCCCATCACGAAATGCAACAAAGTAAAGAGAATTGCATATATGAGAGATAGCACTTGCGGCGAGCCAGGAACCACGGCGCAAATACCTTGATAGATGGCGGCACCGATACCTGAGTAGCCGAAGACAATCGCCAATAATTCGCTCATGACATAAAGGAACAACGGGTTGACACCAAAGACCTTGAAAAAAGTAGAAAGGTGACTTCCCACTTTCATACTTCTTCCCTGCGTAGCAGAACTTCGTAAACCATCCTTCCTACGTTCTACATCTAAAATAATCCCTTGCAATAAAGATGCTAAGCCACAAGTCATCATCACGTATGAGGGACTCCAAATGCGCTTGTTGAGAGGGAGAGCGTATGAAAGCAAATAACCACCTATCACCAATACGCCTCCCACAAATAGGAAGTTCAACACTTTTGTTTGCAATTGGCTGGCTTCCATCATCAGTTTGGCACAATAGAAGCCTATCAACGTATGGGCGATAGACGGAATCGTACCCAACAAGCCCTCAGGATCGACAGGACTTTTGTGATATAAATGGTCATAACCAAACAACCGCAAGTCAACCTGTGCAAGAATATTGGTCGTGGAATCATAGTCATAACCATGTCCGAATATGAGAATCGCAGAATAAAGCACCAACAATCCCACAATGATTTTCACCAAATGGCGATGGTTTACCAACAATGCGATGATGGAAACGGCAAAATAACACAACGCAATACGTTGTAATACTGCCCAAATACGTAAATGCGCAAAGTCTAATGGTCGCCCTTCGAGTGCCATTTCTACCCAATGAATACCCAAACCAATGAGGAACAACAATATGGTGCGCTTCACGATCTTCCTCATCACCATTGCTGACATCTTGAATCCCGTCTTCATCAAGGAGAGATAAGTGGATATTCCCATGATGAAAAGGAAGAAGGGGAACACCAGGTCGCATGGTGTCATCCCATTCCATTTCGAATGTTGCAATGCGGCAAACGAGTCCCCATAACCATTGTTCACCAAAATCATCCCTGCCACCGTCATGCCTCGCATGATGTCAAGCGACACAAGTCGCTGCCCTTTCTTCATACCGTCTGCCATCTGTCATCTGTCATTTGAACGTTAAAAACTTCCCTACTTCAAACTTCCAACCTACATGGTACCACTTCCTAATACCACCTTCATACATCAAACTTTAAAAATTTACGCAAATATAAACATTTTCACCATCATCCTTTCATCTTGATACATAATTTAACAATTGTTTCCGTATGGATGCAGTTTGTATTTAAGACATATACAAAACTGTATTCCATACGGAAACAACCAACAAACAATATCTCTGTGGATTATTGCCCTATAATGCCATATAAGACAGAAACAACATCAGTGATGTTGACAATACCATCGGCTGTCACGTCGGCAGCAGTCACATTGAATCCACCAACCTCATTGCCAATAATATGGCTCACCATCGACACCACATCCGTGATGTTGACAAGGCCATCATTATTGACATCACCCATGATAATGTCATCAACGGTCAATATCGATGTATAGTCTGGGGCGAATATCGTATCAAAGGCATTGCCTACTTTTTTCGTCAGCTGCACGTTTCGTAAGGACATGGCATAGTCTCCCACGTCCAAGCTATCAGATAGGTTTAATATCATTTGGAAAACTTGTCCATCCATGGCACTTATCTTGTTGACCGATGCCGAAAACAAAGCGATAGTATAAGTGTTGTTAGACTGCTTGTTGGTGAAAATGGAAAACTTACGACTTAATTCACCAACTAATGAAACTTGGTAGCTGTCATCCTCATTTGTAGCCACAGTCACACCTTCGGGCAAGACAACATCCAACTGGAATCCGTAGATATCCTCCTCGCACTTCAAATACACGGGCAACGTAATCGTGCCACCAGCCCTGCCTCTCATGTCATTAATATACATGCCGTTGGTAAAGTCAAGATGGACGGAAGCCATTGTCGCATCAAGAAGAGTCTTCGTGCCATCGGCATCCACCATCTTCACGTTCTTCACCTCTACCACACCACCATTGAAGTCATCATTCGCCGTGACACTCACATTGACAATCGCCCCACTCTTTCCTGTGATGGGCATGAGATTCATCGAGGAACTGATAAGCCGATAGGAACCATCACCTTGTTTGCCGACGGTCAATGTCTGTCCGCCATCGCTGAAACGAGTTGTCAATGAGCAATCCGCCTTATTGATTGTCAAGCCATCGGGCAACACCAAGTCCATCTGAAAACCGATGTATGTCACCACGGTATTGTTCAAGTTGATGGCAAACGCCTTCGTCTCTCCCTGCTTGATGGAAAAACATTCCACCTCTATATTGTCCGCAAGGGTGGCATTGCTGACACAAAACATCAGCAATGCCATTATACCTAATAATCTTTTCATATCCATAAAAACTTACTTCACAACAATTTTCTTTCCATTCTTCACATAGATGCCCTTGCCCGTCATCTTCACGCGGATGCCATTGAGCGTATAGGCAGCAGTGCCGTCTGCCTCGTGGGCACCGTCTTGCGCAAACGATTGGACTCCCGTCAACTCGGCAACGTCGATACCATCAAGTTGATGACTGTCGCCCTGCACGGTCACGAAGCGGATGTTGTCTATCACGATGTCATCAGCATACCTGTCGCTCAACGTGAAGCTAACCAACTCGCCATCTGTGCCACGCAAGGGATTGTTGGCAATCGACACCACGGCGACCCGATACCAGCCCTCTCCCATCTTATTATATAATAAGGTGTGACCGTTGCCGCGACGCTCGTTGAGCAACACCGACTCCACGTCTACGCCATCATCGACATGGATGTCAAACTGGAATGCCGTATAGGTGGAAGCGGCACCCATCAACAGCGACACCGTACCATCGACAAAATGTGCGCTTAATGTCGGAACGGCATTACCGCTCGCAACCAGCCCACCAACGTTTGCACCCTTGGCAAAAGCAACGTCACCTGCAATCTCATTCACCAACGCCACAGCATCGCGCACATCCACCTCGTCATCGGCATTGAAGTCCGCCAAGAACTCGACATACCCGTCATTCTGCATCCCTACAATGCCACGGGCAATGCCCACCACGTCGGCAACGTCAATCTCATCGTCCTTGTTCACATCGCCAGCCTCGTAAATATGCTTAAACTCCTTCCAGTAGTCAGCAACCATGTATGAACCCTTGCTGCCGTATGGAACATAGAGAGATGCTTTGGCAAGATTGCTAAACACATTCTCACCAAAAGTCAGCGGAATACTAACATTCATCATAACAGATTTCAAGCTATCACAATCCTGGAAAGTCGCAGAACCAATGCTCGTAACACTGGATGGTATGTTTATTGAAGTTAAACCTGTGCAACCCCTAAAAGCCAAACTACCACTAATACTTTTCACACTATTGGGTATTATTATTGATGTCAAGCCCGTGCATCCATAAAACGCACTTCCTCCGATGCTCGTAACACTATTGGGAATAACAGTACTTTTACATCCACTCACCAATTGATTCGACGATGTTTTAATAATCCCATTACAATTATCCCGAGAGTCATAATAAGTATTACGGCTATCAACTATGATTGAAACTAATTTCGTATTTACAAGTTGCTTTATGTCAGTTACTTGCGCGTTAAACGGTAGAAAAGTGATGACGTAGATTCTACAGAGATTAGAAAAGATACAAATTTAACGTATTTAACTTTTGTAAACCACAAAAAGTATATAAGTGTGCAATGTTTTTTGCAAAAATAGGTCTTGGCACTTATTCTTTGGACAACAAACAATGTTATTATACTCCTGAATGCTACAACGCTCCAAAAAATCATGAAAATGCTATTTATAATACAAGAAAACACCACTTTTCAGCAAAGAAAACTTAATTTTGTTGGATAAGGCTTTGTCAATTGAAAGAAAAGAAGTATCTTTGCGGTCGGAAATATTTGTAATCATTCCGACTATAATTAATATAAATATTCGATGGAGAATGCAGTAGTACAGCAGATTAGAAAGAAGATTACTCGCAGTAATTTCGGTGAGATATTCTTTGTTTCTTCTTTTCCTCAGTATGATGTTGAGTATGTTACAAAGTTGCTCGCCATATTCGAGAAAGAAGGACTGATTACACGTATAGCCAAAGGAGTGTATGTCAAGGCTCGCAAGACACGTTTTGGAGTTCTATATCCTTCGGCTTATGAATTGGTGACAGAGATTGCCAAGCGTGATAAGGCAAAGGTTATACCGACAGGTGCCACAGCTGCTAATCGTTTAGGATTCTCGACACAAGTACCCATGAACACCATTTTTCTGACTACGGGTTCTGGGAGAAAACTAAAATTGGGAAATCGAAAGGTGACCTTAAAACATGGTGCACCAAAGAATTTCGCTTTTCGTGGGCGACTGATGCCGGAATTGGTGCAAGCATTACGCAGCATTGGCGAAAACAACATCACTTCGGAGGATGAAACAAGGATTGGGCAATTATTCGCAGAAACGCCAGAAACTGATACAATGGAGCACGATTTATTGTTGGCACCTGTATGGATGCGACATATAATAAAGAAAGGAATAAGGCAATGAGCAAATGGATTGATTTCTCGCTCGAAGAGCGAAAGGCGATGATACAAGGCGTAGTTGAGGCACGGCAGATTGATGAAGCTGCTGCCGAGAAGGACTGGTGGGTAACAGCAGTATTGTATGCACTGTTTCACACCAGCGTATCTGAGTATCTGTTATTCAAAGGTGGCACAAGCCTGAGTAAAGGTTGGGACATCATCAACCGCTTCAGTGAGGATATTGACTTGGCATTGAGCCGTGACTACTTCTTGAATGTCAAGAAACTCTCTTGTGCAAGCTGTACCAGTAATACGCAAATACATAATCTTCGAGAGAAAGGACAAGACTTTCTTTTTGGAGAGTTCAAGGACGAGTTGACGACAAAACTGGCTGATATGGGTCTTGAAGTAACAGTTCTAACAGACAATGACATAACCAATGAAAATGGTGAGCCAAGAAAAGTGCCACACGACAAAGACCCTTCTGTGCTATACGTGCAATACCCTTCACTCTACAATAGCCAAGCGGCATACGCTATCCCGACGGTAAAAGTGGAGATTAGTGTGTTGTCGATGTCTGAGCCTTACGAGATGAGAAGAATCTCTTCGCTGATAGAACAAACATATAAGGATGAAGATGTTGACTCCGACCTCGTCCAGACAATTCGTACCGTCAGCCCTGCCAGGACTTTCTTGGAAAAAGCCTTCCTTTTGTGCGAGGAGTTCCAGAAAGATGAACCGAGGACGCATAGAATGACACGTCACTTCTACGACTTGGAGAAACTGATGCAAACCCCATACGCA
>JAFYZV010000085.1 GCA_017548525.1 Prevotella sp. | reverse complement strand
TGGTGCTGTAGGTGTTCTGTGTAACTCTGCGCCAGGATAGTGAGTGGGCATGATGCGAGCATCAATAGGAGTAAGAATTGTTTCATTCTTCTATGGAAATTGTGATAAATTAGTTATACAATCGTAACATTGTGAAAAGGAAGAGGATGGCCAGTAGGCATTCCTACCATACCGTCCTTTCCTTTTCCTTTGATGGGTATGATGCATTCAGAAGATTATTTCCATGCGTCGATGATGCCCTTGAAGTCAGCAGCCTTCAATGATGCACCGCCAATGAGGCCACCGTCGATGTCGGGCTTGGCAAACAGTTCGGGTGCGTTGCTTGCCTTGCAAGAGCCGCCATAAAGGATGGTGGTGTCCTCGGCAACGTCGTTACCATACTTTTCTGCGATGAGGCTGCGGATGTAAGCATGGATTTCCTCGGCTTGCTCAGCGGTGGCAGTCAATCCTGTACCTATCGCCCAGATGGGTTCGTAGGCGATGATGATTTTGCGGAAGTCCTCCTCGGGAAGGTTGAATACGCTGCCTTCCAACTCGGCTTTCACCACTTCGTTCTGCTTGCCAGCCACTCGCTCGTCTTTGCTCTCGCCGATGCAGAAGATGACTTTCAGTCCATTCTTCTGAGCCAACAACACTTTCTCTTTCAAGATTTCGGGTGTTTCCTTATAGTATTCACGACGCTCAGAGTGTCCGAGGATAACATATTGCGCCCCCGTACTCTTCACCATCTCGGCGGAAACCTCTCCTGTGAAGGCTCCTCTTTCCTTGTCGGCGCAGTTCTCGGCACCGAGGCCGATGATGTCTTGGTCAAGGAATTGTGCGATGGATGCCAAATGGATAAAGGGAGTGCATATCACCACGCCACAATTGGGCTTGTCTGCCGTCAATGTCTCATTCAACTCTTTTGCCAGAGCGATACCGTCTTGCAGGGTCATGTTCATCTTCCAGTTGCCTGCCACAATCTTTTTTCTCATTTTAGTTTGTCGTTTAATTATCTAAGTTGTAATTTCTGTTAGTCTCTTCAAGTGTGCAAAGATACGCAAAAAAAATGAAAAATGCCTTATTATGTCAGATATTTTTATCTTTGATTGCCTTTTGTGAGTGCCGCCGACGAAACCATTTGCTCCATGCCCAGGCGCGGTCGGCAAGGGTAAGGAGGGTAAGTGGGAACACGAACCACATCAAGATGGCTGCCAATTTGGTGGGTACGTTATCAGTAGGCATCTGTCCGATGGGTAGTGATGATAGCCTTCCTTCCATCTCTTCCATGGTGGGCAGGTCGTTATGGCTCCATTTGCGGATGACCGTTGCGTCTTTCAGCAAGACCAAGCCAGGATTGCTGCGGATGATGGTCTTCAATGTAATCTCGTCCATGAGGCAGAAAGGATACTCCGCTCCCGTCATGTCTTGCCATCTCCGCTGTGCTTGTTCGCCGCTTGCCGTTAGGCAATAGAAGGGGATTCCCTCTTCTTGGGCATATTCATATATCTGGTCAATCTTGCCAAAATTGCTATCGTCGGCATTTTCAAGGTGGGGCGACACCAAGAGAAAAGTGTATCCTTTATTGTCAAGAACCTGTTCGGTGATGTCTTCCTGCCCTCCCAATTCGATGTTGAAATCATGTATGGGCGGCACATAGCCTTCTTCTACCATCATGGTCTTGCTATCGACGAATTGCCAGGTGCTGTCAGGATAGTTGTCGAGGGTAAACTCCTTGCGCACCCCGTCCTTCTCCATGATGAATGTCGTGTCAAACTGCGGTTGCTTGGCACCCTCGGGGATTTCCATGCCTTTCTTGATATTGGCTCCCACGTGATAGGGGCGGAAGTCAAAGATGGGAAGGTAATACAAGCTATAGATACTCGATGCCAATACGAACAGCACGGCATAGTTGGTCACAATCCATTGGTTGGTTTGTGAAATGAACCGCACCATCTTGAGCGGCCATGTCATAATGATGGTACAACATGCCAGTAAGATAACGTTTTTCCAGAAGGTTTGTGCATTTGTCAAGACGATCGCATCGCCAAAACAACCGCAGTCGGAAACGGGGTTGCTTATCCAAATCCACAGGGTGAGCAGGGTCATCACGCACAGGAATGCCCATGCCACTTTGGAAGTCGTCCTCCGCTGAATGGCAAAGAGTAACATGATGCCGATGGTAAACTCAAATGCCGACAAGGCTATCGAGAGGATGAGGGTGACAAAGTCGGGAAGCAAGCCCTCCAACCCCCATGCCGAGAGGTAGTCTTGTATCTTGTATTGGGTGCCGAGTGGGTCAATGGCTTTCACATACCCTGAAAAAATAAACACGAAAGCCAGTACAATGCGGCACAGATTGACCAATATGGAAACGACCTTATTCACTTAACTTGATAACGCCAAAGACGGCATAATTGATGATGTCCATATAGTTGGCGTCGATGCCCTCGCTGACGAGCGTCGCCCCCTGCAAGTCTTCTATCTCCTTGACACGCTGGATTTTGGTCAGGATGAGGTCGGTATAGCTGCTTATCCTCATGCCTCGCCAAGCCTCGTCGTAGTCATGGTTCTTCCTACACATCAACTCCAATGCCCCCTGGGCATGTGAGTCATAGAGGGCGAGAGCCGCTTCAGGCGTTATATCCACCTCGTCTACGAATCCCTTTTCCAATTGTATGAGACCGACGATGCCGTAATTAATCAATCCGATGAACTCGGGGCGGATGCCCTCATCCACCATTGCCTCTTTCTTGATTTCCAACGAGCGGATGCGCTTTGCCTTGATGAAAAGCTGGTCGGTCAAAGAGGAGGGGCGCAAGATGCGCCATGATGCTCCGTAGTCGTGCAACTTTTTCTCAAAGAGGTTGCGGCATTCTTGGATGACATCCCTGAATTGCTGTTCTGTATTTGGGTTCTCTTTCATCTTCATGTCCTTACATTAGATAAATGGTATTGGTCATTTGCTTTCCTTTTGGCGTAGACGAATCATCCGCACGACACCGCACATTGCCTCATATCGTGCTTTGAGTGAGTCACGTTTCACGCCCATCATGTTGCGTTTGTAAATGTTGCTCTCCTGTCCAATCATCCTCGTGACGACTTGCAGGGCAGAGTCGGTGCTGGCAATGTCGGCTTGTGCCATTCGCAGCGATGCCTCTTGCCAGATGTGTAGGGCGTGTTTGCGTGACTGGATGGCTCTTGGAAATTTCATGCGTAGCGACTCGATAGAGTCGAGGGTGGCACGGTATTCACCTTTATTATATAGTGAGTCGATTTGTGAAAGTAATGTCGCCGCCTTGTCGTCTTCGCTCATTTCCGTAACGCACGAGACCAACAAAGCCAACAAGAATATCCATGCTCCCTTTTTCATGGGGGCAAAATTACGGATTTTTTCTTAATGGCAGATGACTTTTTCATGTTTTTTGACTTATTGTTGGTGTTTTTACGAAATAAAAAGAAAAGATATTGGGCAGGTTGGCATAATTCATTTTTTATTCGTACTTTTGCAGCCGCAAAAGAAAAGGGCGGATGAAATACCTCAGCGATGCCGACTTGGCACAAATTCTCAACCATGATATTTTCCTGAAAATATCCGATGTGGCAGACACCTTGGGCGTGGAATGCTACGTCGTGGGGGGGTATGTGCGTGACTTGTTCCTCGAAAGGCCTACCAACGACATTGATGTCGTGGTGGTGGGTAGCGGCATCCGTGTGGCGGAGATGCTCAAGGAGCGGTTGGGAAAACGGGCATATCTGTCGGTGTTTCGCAACTTTGGCACAGCCCAGTTGAAATATTGGGAGCGTGGAGTTGATGGGAAAAAGGAGCCAAGCGAGGTCATTGTGGAGTTCGTGGGCGCACGGAAGGAAAGCTATCGGCACGACTCACGCAAGCCCATTGTGGAAGATGGTACGTTGGAGGATGACCAGAACCGCCGCGACTTCACCATCAACGCTCTCGCTATATGTCTCAACAAGGGGCGTTTCGGCGAGTTGGTGGATCCCTTTGATGGTCTTGCCGACATGGAAGATGGTATCGTCCGCACACCCCTTGACCCCGAAGTCACGTTTGATGACGACCCCTTGCGCATGATGCGGTGCATCCGCTTTGCCACCCAATTAGATTTTTACATCGAGGATGAGACTTTCGATGCCATTCGTCGCAACGTTGACCGCATCCGCATCATCAGTGGCGAGCGCATACAGGAGGAGTTGAACAAGATTTTGTTGGCATCTTATCCCAGCAAAGGATTCTATTACCTGCGCGAGAGCGGGCTGTTAGACATCCTCCTGCCCGAATTGTGCGCACTCGACGTGGTGGAAACACGCAATGGCAAGTCGCATAAAAACAATTATTACCACACATTGGAGGTCTTGGAGAATGTCGTCAAGAGCGGCGGACAGAACCTCTGGCTCCGCTGGGCGGCACTCCTGCATGACATCGGAAAGCCCAAATGCAAGCGTTGGGACCCGCTTTTGGGTTGGACTTTCCATAACCATAACTACATAGGTGCCAAGATGGTTGCCAACATCTTCCGCCGTCTCAAGCTCCCCCTTGACATGAAGATGAAGTATGTGCAGAAGTTGGTGGACCTACACATGCGACCCATCGCCATCGCCGATGCCGAAGTGACCGATAGTGCGGTGCGTCGGCTCCTCAACGATGCGGGGGATGACATCGACGACTTGATGCTCCTCTGCGAGGCAGACATCACCAGCAAGAACTATCAACGCAAACAGATGTTCCTCGACAATTTCAAGAAAGTACGCGAAAAACTCGAAGACCTCAAGCAACGTGACTACAAACGGCTCCTCCAGCCTTGCATCGACGGCAACGAAATCATGGAATTGTTCCATCTACCGCCTGGAAGGGAGGTGGGTATGCTCAAACAAGTAATGAAAGATGCCGTACTTGATAATCGGGTAGCCAATGAGCGGGAGCCGTTGATGAAGTTGCTCATGGAAAGGGCACATGACATGGGGCTTGCTTAATGCAAGCCTTTTTCTTTTTAATTCTGCTGAATTATCTTGACAAATTGGCACTCGGGAGAAGTCGTGAAATAGAGTTGTATGACATTACCAGATGGTCCAAAATGTCTGTAAAATCCAGTTTTTCCAGCCGAAAACCCCAATTTAACATCTTTTGTGTGGCAGTAATCGAAAATAGATGCCCAATTCGTCATCGGAAAAAGTGCCATTTATCGGGTATAAATGCCGCACAAAAAATGTTAAATTGCCGCATTTACGGGCGGCAAATGATGCCCGAAAAACGTAAGTGGTTGGCATTCAGCATGTTATGAAAATACGAAAAAACGGGGTTATTTCCACCCAAAGTGGAGGTTGGTGGCAAATAACGCAGCCACGGAGGCTCAATCCGTGATTTTTATTTGACAAATTCAGTTGCTTCCCTCTTCTTGCCTGCTTGGTTTTTCGTAATTTGTTTTTTCCCATTTCCTATATGCCGAATAGAGGTATTTTCGATATAGGCGATAGGAGTAATAGCCAAAAATGACCGCCAAGACGAGAAATAGAATCATCCCCAAATAAGCAGAAAGGATTTGTCTATTGATACTCACCAAAATGCTTGCAAGGAGTAAGACCGAACATAAAAAGCAGAAGGAAACCATTGCCAATAATAACAATCGCTTCTTGATGACTGTCCGCCTACTTTGCTCCAAATGGTTATAGTCCCATCTGTTAATCAAAGATGTTATTAAAACCAAATAGATGAACGTGAAAATGAGAAATGTCACAAGGCAAATGTCTAACACAAGTTGTACGAAATCCTGTTGTTTGAGGATGTTAGCAATAAAATCATCAACCTCTATCAAAAGGCATAAGGTGAGAATCCAAAGTAACCAACACGCAAACATTCGCCAAAGTGTACCCCATATCCCATAGCCAAAGAGTTGCTTGTAGTTGTAGAAAGGGAGTAAAGGAAGTATGAAAAGAATAGTCACAGTTTCATCTTCAAAATGAATGCTCAGCAGTTTTTCAATAATAGTCCACGCACAAGCTACACATAAGAATTGAGTGCTGTTAAACACTTGAATAAAAAAACCTTGGGGAAGTGTGTGGTAAGGATGGCGTGGAGCATAGCGAAACACGATATAGGTGGGTAGTGCCATCGTCATGAAAACGAAAAGGGTCAACCAATCATAATGCTTTAGCATCCATTGAGAGAATTGATAGAATATGGAATTCTTGTCCACACCAATATCTATCATACTTTCTATGCTGCCATATTGTAAACCGAATAACTTACCAAGTAAGAAAACGATAAGAGCTACGATGACCAACATCTTCACGGGAGGGAAACTTACTTGGCGGCGACCGCTGATATAGTCGCCGATAAGATAGCCTGGTCGTGTGAATAATTGCCAAAGAGTGTAAGGTAAAGAGCGTGTTCCCATGCCCCAGAGGTCCATCACGCCTTGTCGGATGCTATCCCACGTGACAGGTCCCACACCCGCTTTCTGCCCGCAGGTGGGACAGTAGTTGCCCGTGAAGTCTTCGCCGCAGTTATTACATGTATGCCTCTCCTCACTTTTGTGGTACTGTACTGGCTGGCGTTGCCACTGGTTGAATTGCCTGTATCTCTCCTTAAATGTCATGGATGCTATTGGTAATGCGTTGCAAAGATAGGCATTTATTATGAAAATGTCAATAATAATTGTTAAAATGGCATTGGTAAATGGGTGTGTTCATGGATTTATTCGTAATTTTGCAAGTTGAAAACTGAATCTTTTTAGTCGGTTTTCCGTTTTGGTGTACCTATCTTATTTATTATCATTAAGGGATAAGAAGAGAATGTTAGGAGGGAAATCATCA
>JAFYZV010000084.1 GCA_017548525.1 Prevotella sp. | reverse complement strand
CGAGGTGGCCATTGACGTCAATCGCAAGATTATGAGAGCCTTCGTTATGCTTAGGCATCTTGTATCTTTGCCAGACACAAGCAACCGCCTATACCGCATGGAGTGTGAAATCCAACATATCAAGGAAGAAATGAACGAGACCCTTGCCGACCAGAACGACATCAACGAGTCCACCCGCGCACAGCTCGATGCCATCAGCACGGCATTGGCGCAACTGCAAGCGGATAAGCCACCGATGAGGCCAAGGCGGCGAATCGGGTTCGTGCAAGACGATTAGCGTAAGTCGATTCCCATCATTTTTCAATCTTCAATCTTTTTCGTCTCTTTTGTTCAAATGATAAGAAAAAATGCAAGAAAGATGTTTTTTATTTATTTTTTGTTGCGTATTTAAGAAACATTTTGCACTTTTGCATTGTTAATCAAAAAACTATGGAACAGACAGTATTCAATCTTGAATTATTGGAGGAAGCACGAGACTTCATTAAATCCCAGCCAAAAGAGATTAGGCACAAGATAGGTAAAAATATCCGAAGGGTACAGAAAGGAGAACGTGATAGTAACCTCTTTAAGAAACTTGATGGATCTAAAGAAATATGGGAGTTTCGCACTCTCTGCGACAAGAAATATTATAGACTGTTTGCCTTTTGGGATAAAGACATAAACACATTGGTCGTATCTACTCATGGCATAGTCAAGAAAACACAAAAGACGCCAAAGGGTGAAATCACAAAGGCAGAAGCAATTAGGGAAAAGTATTTTGAGAATAAAAACAAACAGATATGAGAAGGGTAGGAGACATGAAGCTGTATAGCTTTGACGAGTTGTTGGATGAAGAATATGGACAGGTTGGCACACCAGAGCGAGATAAATTCGAGCGTGATGTGGACAACGCTGTGCAAGCCTTTCGTGTGGGCGAGGCCATCAAGCAAGCGAGAGAAGCCAAGAAACTCACACAAGCCGAACTTGGTGAGAAGATGGGGGTGCAACGTTCACAGGTTTGTAGATTGGAAAAAGGAAAGAGCATCACCCTTAACTCCATGATGCGAGCGTTCAAGGCTCTCGGAGTGCAATGTGCGCTCGACATGAAAGGTGTTGGCAGGGTCATCCTTTGGTGAAATGAGGAATGTATTGGTAACGATACTTGCGGCATTGGCACTGTGGTCATGCGGTGGCGACGGGGAGGTGATGCGGGAGCGGCTGGCATACGTGAGCCAGTGCAACCGTGCCGACACGGTGTTCACCGAGGCATGGCTGCCCACGGTGGACTCGTTGGTTCAATTCTTTGACCGCCACGGCAACACCAACGAGCGGATGATGGCGCATTACCTACAGGGACGCGTTCACCACGACATGGGCGAGGCACCGATTGCCTTGGAGTGCTACCAAAAGGCGACGGAAATGGCGGACACCACCCGCAACGACTGCGACTACAAGACCCTTGCAACCACTTATTCGCAATCCGCTTCGCTATTTCATCAAACGGGATTGTTCCAATATGAACTGTCAGCCAAACAATGTGCATCAAGATATTTCCAACAGGCTAAAGACACCATTAACTCCATTTTTTGTTATGAGTTGACTTTCTCTCCCTATTATCGCATGAATAAAATCGATAGTGCCGTGAATGTCCTTCTCAATGCAAGGGAGAAATACCTGGAACATGGACTTAACGAGAGGGCGGCCTTGGCCGCAAGCGGATTGGTCTATATCTACTTGAAAGACTCATTGAACACATTGAAAGCCAAGCATTTCATGGATATATATGAGAAAGAGTCTGGCATGTTTGACGAATTTTGCAACCTTCCTGCCCACCAGTACCAGTACTATGGCTATAAGGGGTGGTATTTTGAACAGAAGGGCCAAACGGATTCAGCTGAATATTATTTTCGTAAGACCTTGCAAGGGGAGAGAGCCTTGTCCCCGTTTGTGATAGCCTATCATGGCCTATTGAATATATACCAGAAGAGAAAGGATGCCGATTCGGTCGCCAAGTACGCAGAGTTGTATTGTACATACAACGACTCCACGTTCCTCAACAGGAACACGGAAGAGATGGCAAGGATGGAATCCCTCTATAACTATACACGTCACCAACAGGATGCCGTCAGGCAAAAAGCGCAAGCCGCAAAGGCAACTTTCCGCACATGGGCAGTTACTTCCCTTCTTGCCCTGTGGATTGTGGTGAGTGTGCTGGCTTTCTATTTCTATAGGTCGAGGAAAAAAGCCGCGTTTAAAAGGATTTGGGAAGACTACGTAAGGGCGAAGGGGCTTTACGAAGACAAGGAAGAGGAATTGGCTTTCTACCAACAATCCGTTGGTGAATTGATCAAAATAAAACAAGAAGCCATGGACAGGCTTAAAGAGGATAGTTCCATGAAAGCGGCTGAATATGAACAGTTGAAGGAAACTGCGGAACGTTCCAAGGACGAGTTGTCCAGATTTCTCGAGTCAAAGAATGAAGAAATAGCGGAATTAAGAGAAAGGATAACATTGCTCAGTTCGCAAAAGGACTTGTCACGGTTATTTGCTAAATATGATGACTTGTTAGCTATGCCAACAGTCATGAAGTTCCATGCTTTTGGACAAAACATGGATGTGGAGATTTATAATACAGACTGGGATGATTTAAAAAGGGGGATAAAATCATGCTACTCCCAATTTGTTGAATCCCTCGAAAAGACATGTGGGCAAGATTCCCAAACGGAACATGCAGGATTGTTGATGTTTCTCCAGTTTAGGACAGATGAGATTGCAAACATTCTCGAAACGAGCAAGCAACGAGTGACAAACATCAAGAGCAGATTGAACCGTGCGATGTTCAAG
Organism: Prevotella sp.; assembly: GCA_017548525.1. Taxonomy (GTDB): domain Bacteria; phylum Bacteroidota; class Bacteroidia; order Bacteroidales; family Bacteroidaceae; genus Prevotella. Next base: position 11,963 of record JAFYZV010000084.1, on the reverse strand, counting down.
GACAGCAGCGCACGTTCATATTATTCGAACTTGTCACATCGCTATCACCTTAAATAAGAAATAACAATAAATGTCCTTAAAGTGTACAAAAGGTGTATTTTTTTCTTGGTGCGTTATTGTCAATTGAAAACCAAGAATTTAAGTTGGCTAAAACAATTATTAACAGGAGGAAGGTGTATTTTGGTGTACTTTTAAACCGTTAAATGTTTGTACTGTTTGGATTATCTTCATAATTTTGTGTGGTTTAAACATAAAAATATTATGGGTAAAAAATTATTTGCAATCTTTTCTGTACTATTCATCTTTAGTTTCGTACAGACAGCGGTATTGGCCGATGGCGAGCCAATCATGTTGGGGGTGACCATTGATGACCCAGAGCAAAATTTTCCATCTTATCCAAAGACCCCCATTGTTCCACCTTCTGTCTCTCTCGACGACCACACATTGTATTTTGCAACTCCTTGTGACGGCTGTACGCTGAACATCGTGGACGGTAACGGCGTGGTGGTCTATACTATCGTGATTCCCACGGGGACGACATCCTTGGTGCTTCCTGCAACCCTCTCTGGCGAGTACGGGCTGCAAATCATCAGCGGCATCTACCTTTTCTTCGGCACGATTGACTTGCCATAGATACTTACAGACACATTATATAATGTCCCGGCGGGAGGCATGTCCGAAGGCGATCGGTAAGATATGCCTCCCCTTATCTTGACAAGGAATGAAATAGTATCGTTTTTCTTTTGGCACTATTCCCCCTTTTATGTATATTTGCGACAACAACGGATTATTAACAAAATTTGAAATTATGAATAGAATCAAGAAACCATTGTTATTCATCGCTCTTACGCTGATGCTTGTCATAAACCTGACGGGTTGCGGAAATGATGAGAGCGGGGGTGTGGAAGGCACTTTTGAGGTGTCATACAACAAAAAGGACGGTTATGTAACCTATGGTAGTTCAAAGGATTTCCACGTGATATGGGTTTGCGAAGACGAGGATGAAGAGTATGCTAAAGGTATTATTGCAAGTAGTCCTGATGGGCCGGAAGTTCTTGGCAGGGGTGCCAATGTCATCTTCATGAAAAATGACATTCCCAACCACGAATACAAGGTGGATGGCGAGATGTTGCCGCTTCGAATCGTTAAGTTCAGGTATTGTGGTGAGTTTCACTCTTCTGGTGTCAATGGGGTAAGGAAGGCTCCCATGTGGGTTGCGTATGATAATCCCGACATTCCCTCTCCAACCCCCACTTCCCAGTTGTTTTGTGTCGTAGAACTTTTAAATAAACATCAATTTCTAACAATTAACAATATATTTAAAAATTCAATATTATGAAGATTCTAAGAATTGGTTTCGTATTGTTTCTTCCCGTCACATTATTAATGGTAGGGTGTAACAATGATGATGAAAACCCTAAGACACCCGGCCATAATCCATCCTTGATATGGTATAAGCATACAGGATGCAAGTCGATGCCAAAGCAAGTGAGGTCAAGTGCCGACATGACGGGTACTGGGTGGTTAGATGAAGCCTTCGAGTTCGAGAATAAAGGCAATGGAAAGCTGTACATGAAACATGTCAATGCCATCTTCAACTGTGAAACTGAGGAGATCAAAGTCTCTGCTTCTATTCAAGGGGATGCGATCAATGTCATTTATCAGGGGATTGGCAACTCTGCCAATTGCGTTTGCCCCTTTGATGTGGAATGCCTGATAGAGGGGCTTGCATTCGGGCAGTACCGGGTACTCGTTTATATGAATGACATGTCAGGCCTTTTGTATGAAATTCCTATAGACTATGCGGAGAACATGCCTAAAGGCACCTATAAACCGTCAAATGGCGACGTGGCAATATGAAAAGAGTATTATTATTCTTTACCGTCATAGCATCCATAAACATAGCACTTTCCCAAACAACTAATAACATCTCACAAGAAAGTGCTTTTTCCATCTTAAAGGATAAGGTTATGGACAGCCTCACTGATACAATGACATGTGTTTATGCCTGTGATACCGTAGTATCTGCTAACTATGACCTTCCTACATTTCTGACTTACTTAAGGACACCGTCATTTGATTCATGGTATTTTTTCATAGATGATTCTCCTAACTCTAACTGGGAACATCCTTGTCGCCATGTCTTTGTCAATGTAAAAGACGGCAACTTTGTTGTTTATCATGGAATGAAACCTCCTTCAATGGAAAAGATGACAAGGCTTTTGGATTCATGCATCAATTCAAAGAAGATCAAAGTGGAAATAGGATTCTTCAAAGAAAGTGTTCCAGAAATGGTTAGTCCAAAATCAAGTTCATCGTCATTGAACGGTCATAATTATGCAGTTATCATAAATGGTGGTTTTAACAAATACAATAACCATATAAGATATTGGAATGATTGTTCATACATATATTCCACCTTGGTTAATAAATACTATTATGATAAAAACAAGGTTTTTGTGTTGATGTCAGACGGGACATCGCCAGCAGACGACCGACTTTTATACGATGGCGTTACAACGGATTCTTCGCCACTTGACTTAGATGGCGATGGTATTGATGATATAGCATATTCTGCCACACCAAGTAATGTTAGCCTTGTCTTTGATAGTTTAAGCAATATACTTACCCAAGAGGATACCCTTTTTATATTCACCATGGATCATGGTGGTAGCAATGGTGGAAAATCTGTATATTTATATCTTTGGAATTCTATTATTACTGATACGCAATTTGCGCAAGAAGTAGGGAAAGTAAACGCTGGGGAAATAATGATCTGTATGGGGCAATGCTATAGTGGTGGGTTTATTGACAATTTGGAAATACCTAACAGAGTCATAATGACTGCATGTAGATACGATGAAATATCATACTCTACCGACAACGTGCATGATGACTTTGTTTATAAATGGACTTCAGCCTTGAATGGTGCTATTGGGGCTGACACCAACAATGATAGGAAGATTTCTTTGTGTGAATCTTTTATTTACGCTTATAATTATGATTTAGCACCCGAACACCCTCAATATTCTTCAACTCCTACGTCTTTAGGAAACTCCTTGGTATTGAGTAATGTCTTTACAGGAGATATAAAGGGGAGTCAATTGTTATTTGATACCTCAAATTTTGGAATAGACATCTTAGCTTCTTCGTTAAATATCGCATGGTCTCTCTCCGGTCCCAACTCTTCGTGCTTCACCTTGGAGGAGGATGTTCCTTCCGCAAACCAATGTCGCATCACGAGGATTGACGGTGCGGAGTTTACTGGTTCTGCTGGTCTCACGTTGACTGCCCAAGTGGTATATAATGGAACGGTGATAGACTCATTGACCAAGCACTTGACCGCCCCCTACATCGACGGTCCTACCGTTCCCTGCGACCATGCCGTCTACTCCGTGGTGTCGCGTCCCGAGAACAGCACGGTGGCATGGGAGACCAACGGGCATGGCTTGGGGTATGACCTCGACCCCAACGGCTTGCTCCCCGAGGACACCACCGCCCATGTCATCATCCCCTCGGACGGCGAAGACATCTGGGGTACGCTGACGGCGAATGTCATCGTGGACGGCGACACGGTGGGTGTGTTGAGCAAGTACATCGACTCCGGCTACCTCTCCGGCACGTGGTACCAGGTCGCGCCGTTGCTTGACACGACCACCGTCGTCCCGCAGCCTTTCTCCAACAGGTCGTGGATGGATGTGGAGACGGGGCGCAGGGTCTACCTCATGTCAGACGATTTCATCGGCGCGACGGTGACGTACGCCAGCTCCGGCATGTACCCCTTCAACCTGACGAACTCGGGCGGCACGTTGTCGTTCACCCCCATGCTCTCGGTAGGCAAGAGGTTCGGTTCCATGACCCTCCGTGGCACATACGCCGGGAGCTGTAGGCATTTCTGGCTGATGTTCAGCCTGCCGATGGACGGGTTAGAGCCCATCTTGCTCTCTGCCACGCCATCGGGCGGGGCTTGGCAGTTCGCCCTCAGCGAGAGAGAGGGTGCGGAGCGTTCCGCCGACTTGCGGACGGCACTTCCCACGGACTGGCAGCTGACCGTCATCAAGAGCGACACGGGCAGGACGGTCTACGACGGGCATGTGTCCGGCACATCGGCTACTGTCAGCACCGTGGGCTGGTCGCCTGGCGTGTATGTCGCCGTGGCATTGGTCGATGGGCAATACATCTCCAGCAAGTTTGTGGTCTCCAAGTAAGTCCCCAGTCGTCATGGTCAATCCATTTATCTCCAAATAATCTACGACCTGCAAGGGCGCAGGGTGCTGCCCCCGCAGCGTGGCAGGTTATATATTCGTTGCGGCAAGAAGTTAGTTTATTGATGGCTCAAAAGGCAACATAAACTATAATATATAAGCGGTAAGCAAAACACTTGCCGCTTATATGTTATCGTAAGGACGATACCGTATTGTGATGAGGTGTCTTAGAAGTCGCCTCCACCGAAGCCTCCTCCACCAAATCCGCCCCCGCCAAATCCTCCTGGCATGTCAGGGAATGACGGTGCTGGCTCCTTGCCAATGTCAAGCAATAGTTTCACGAGTGCGCGGCGACGGTGGCTCCACGTGGGATAATCATCGGCACGGAGTGTCCTTGGCTTGAAACTGGGCATCCTTGATGGGCCTTGCATGAAGTCAAGTGTGCTTGTGGTGATGATGCATGGACGGGTCTTACCATCAGCCAACAAGCGGTCGGCAATGGCATCGGCACCACCCACCTTAAACCAACTCTCCATGGTATCGCCTTTGCCTGGCACCAATTGAATGAATGTCGGCATGTTCATTTGCCCTTGTTGCATGGGTGCTACGTACCAAGCCTCATTCCGTTCAAGGTCATAGCTGGTGCGACCATGCGGGATGTCCCCCTGCGAAGTGTAGTTGAAAGGTGAACGGGGATTGTCGGCAATGCTCCACTTGAATCCCTTGTCTGGCGAAAGATACATGTTGCTGGGGTCTGCCACTTGGGTGCCGTCAACAACAAAACAATATTTATAAGTGTCAAAAAGGAATTCGTGCATCGTGATGCTCCACACACCGTCGCTATCGCGTTGCATGGCAATGTTGTTGGGAAGCATCTCCACGTTCAGTTCCACGCATTTAGCGTCAGGGGCTTTCATGCGGAAAATGACGCTTTGCTCGGTATACTCTGGCGAGATGATGGGACGTGGGAAGAGACGAGCCATCACACCTGGCGTAAACTGCTGCTCCTTTCCCGTGGCGGCGGGAGCGGGTTGACCAGCCTGCATGGCAGCCTCGGCAGCTTTCTTGTTGAAGAGCAAAGGCAACGTCTTGGTTAGGAAATACTTGGCGTTCATCCAAGTATGCCCGAACTTGTCGTTGGTGAACTCCTTGACAGAGCGGATGCCTTTCTGGTCAAGGAACTGCATGTAGTCGCGGGCGTTGCCATAGAGGAAGTCGTCGGTACCCACGCCGAGCCAGAAGAGATGTATCTTCTTGTTTGTCTCGGCGGCTTGGTCGTAAACATCAGGGATGTCGGTCGATGTGAACGAGCTGTAAGAGCAAAGATACGAAAACTTGTCGAGATTGCTCAAACCGTTGAACAACGCTTGGTTCCCACCACGTGAGAATCCGCCGATGGCGCGGTTATCGCGGTCGGGCTTGGTACGGTAGTTCTTGTCGATGTATGGCATCAAGTCGTTGATGAGGTCCTTGCTGAAGACATCACCACCGAAACGGGTAGCTGGCATCCCACCAGACTCCACCGCCTTGGCGGGAAGGAGTTTGTAAGGATTGCCGTATGGCAGCACGATGATCATTTCCTTGGCTTGCTTATCTGCCAACAAATTGTCGAGGATATAATTCACCCGTCCCACCTTATAATACACTTCCTCGGTGTCGGTGGTACCGCTGATGAGATAAAAGACAGGATATTTCTTTTGCCAGTCGGTTTGGTAGTTAGGTGGGAGATAAACCAACGCGGTGTTGGTGCCGCCAAGGCTCTTGGAATAATAATGAACGTACTCCATCCTGCCATGGGCTACATTCTCACGGATGTCATGAGGCAACACGCCGTTGCGGCTCTTGATTTCGAGTAGGCTGTTCTTAAAACCCTCATTGGGAAAGTACTGCGGATTCTCGGGATCCATCACGCTGATGCCGTCAACGATGTAGCAATAGGGGTACATGTCGGGGGCAGCGGGTCCAAGGGTCACCGTCCAAGTCCCGTCGGCATCACGGGTCATCTCCTTACGTCCGGCAAATTGCACGTCAACCATGACGGATCGTGCAGAGTCGTTCCGATACAGAAACGTCACCGTACCATCATCGTTTGTACGGGGTTGTGCATGGGTTGTTGCCGTAATAGCCAGCAACAATACAGTTAATAGTGTCTTCAAGTTTTTCATGACTGATTCCTTTTCGTTCTATTTTATTTGTGTTAGATGAGATTATCTTGGGAGGATAACACGGTAATTGCCACTCAGATGCATAAAGGCAAAGAGACGCAGCAAACCGTCGTAATAAGCATCGAAATAACCATCCTCGTAAGGAACGTGTTTGGCATTCCACAGGGCATCGACAAACTCCTTGCTCTTGTCGTGGGTACACATCATCGAGGCGGCAGCGGTCGTGGCAACGAGACCAATGCTATGGCGCAGTTTGCGAACCCCGCCCGCTTGCAAAATCTCATCGTCCTCTGGTAGGCTCCCATCCACACGATATTGATCGACAAACTTATCTATGCCTTGGGAATAGAAGAAGTCTTGGATGCGTTCACCATATTGACGTTGCCAATCCCCATCAGCACAACTCCACTCATAGTCAAGGGTGATGTTCATGGGCACACGCCAAGAGTCATAACGGAAATTGTTGTTGCCGAAACGACGGGGTGCATTAGTTGGTGCACCAGGGAATCTTGGCATCTGCATCTGTGTGCCATCGTATTGGCACATATCGGCATTCAGACCCGTCTTCTCGTCAATTGCTTTGTGCAAGAACTCACGGCTCTTGGTAGCACATTTGTTCCAATAGTCGGTGCGACCATCGTCTGCCCATTTTGCCCAAACCTCGTAAAAGGCGGGAATGTGATAGGAAGGGTCTGTAAGACGCTGACCAAAACCATCGGGCGTAAAGGTGATGAGCTGTGTCTCTGGGTCAATCAGGTACATCTTTTGTGGACCTGACTGTTGTCTAAATCCACCCATGCCACCAAAGCCGGGCATAGGCTCTGGCTCATATTCTCGGGGTTGGATGCAATTGAGGATGTGCTGTGCCTCGGCTTTGTAATTGATGCCAGTATAGTTTCCCCATCGGTTTGAGGCAAAAAGCAACGCCGTGATATAATATAACTCTCCGTCGGAGGCAGCCCCTTCGGCATTATGCCTTCCATCGAGTTTGCAGCTCCATGCGAAATAGCCTTTACGACTGCCCTCTTGGTGTTGCATATACTTTTTGCTCCATCGCCATAGACGGTCGAAGATGTCCTTCTCGCCGAATTGCACCGCTATCATCATGCCATACGACATCCCCTCCGTGCGGACATCGTGGTTTTTGATGTCGGAGATATATCCCAACGTATCGCCCACCTCGAAATAGACTTTGTTAGGTCCGTGGAAGACATCGTTGAATACTTCTTTTAGCTTTGCGTTGACATCTGCCTCGTTGTAACCCATTTCGACAAAGAGGTTACGATACTGTCCCGTCTCAAAACCACCCTTGCTCCATGGGGTAATTGCCATCGAATAGGAGGATAGCATCATGAGCCATGCGAAAAGAAAAGCTTTCTTCATTTCGAGGAATCAAATTTAGCATTCTTCTCGATGGTCCATCCTTGGCGCTTTGAGAGACCACATTTCTTTCCCTTAAACATCTTGGCGGATTGCTTGTCACCCTTGAGTTGCCAATCCAACCAAGCCAAGGCAACCACCGCGAACTCGCCGCCATGGGGTTCACGATAAGTTCCTCCATGTCCCACGGGGAAGTTGGTAGCGCAAGCGGGTACGTGGTCGATGCGATGGAAATCATCCATACCATTGCCGTAAGCAATATCTTTCTCGCCACCGAGGATATAAATGATAGGTGTGTGGATTTCCTTCAGCTTGTCTTTCTTTGGCATAGGCATTCCGCCAACGGCGCTCCCCGCATTCTCGGCATTAAAGAGACCGCTATTGCAAATCATCAAGGTCTTGATGCGAGGGTCGGCACAGTTGTAGAGTGTTTGCAAACCACCGCAAGACATACCAGCCACACAGATATTTTTCACGTCTATCTTTTGATAATAAGGTGATTTCGGGTCAGCATTCTGAGCAATAATCCAATCGATGGACTCAATCTGTTGTTCTGACCTTGACATCGGACCTCTGTACCATTCATCCGTCATGGGGATGTTTCCCGTTGCCAACACGATGTAGCCATGCGATGCAATCTCGTTGAGGAAGTTGATATGCTCGAAAGGAGAGTTGGCGCAAGCACCATTGCCCCATACCAATACGGGTAACGGCTTCTTCTGGTTGAAGGCAGAGAGATCCTCTGGCACGAGAATCGTATGCTCTGGGAGCGTTGCGTCTTCTTTCATGATTGCCTTATAAGCACCCGTTCCGCCATCCTCGATGATACGCGACCTGCCACCCCTGACGGCATCGAGGAAATGGACCATCTTCTGTAAGTTCTCTTCACTATACATTCCCATGCCATGTCCACCCTCTGGTACAAAGGTGGCTTCGGTCTTGACACCTGCGGCTTGCAGCAACTCATAGAACTTCTTACCTTGGCAACAAGGGACAACATTGTCTTTCTCGCCATGGAAGATGATGATGGGAGGGTCGTTCTTGTCAATGTAATTCGTTGCACTCAGGCTCAGGTATTTGTCGGGTTCCTTTGATAGTTTGGAATCGAGTAGGACATCTTCTGGGCTATTTTCGCCCATCGTCATGTGGTCACCACAATCCATTGCTGTCAAGTCAACAGGACCTGACCAATCACAAGCGGCATTGATGGTGCTGCTCTCGTTGGTGAAGTTACCTAAATTTCCCTCAAGGTCGATTTCAAGAGAGCCGACCTTCGTCTGCTTGGTGCCGTTAGTAGTGGCTGCCGTAGAAGACAAATGGCCGCCAGAAGAGAAACCACTGGTGGCGATGAACGAGGTATCGAACTTGTATTTCTTCGCTTCTCCACGCACAAAGCGAATGACAGCCTTGATGTCGTGGATCTGAGCTGGCCATTTAGCGTCCATACTTGAACGATGGTTGGGGCATACGACAGCATAACCTGCGTTAAGCAATGCCTTGACAATGGTACCAAGGTCGGCTGCGCCCTTGCTACTGTTGCTGAACCAAGCACTGCCATAGATGTGGATGACCACAGGATAAGCCGCCTTCTCCTCCTTGGGCAAATAGATGTCGCAAGTATGGAAGGCCTGGTCGTCGCCAGCATAGTTTACGTCTTTCCATTCTTGGGATGTTTCCAACTTCACTTGCGGCATCTGGAAACCGCCAAAACCGCCAGCAGGCTGTGCCGAAATGCTAACCGCACTTGCGGCGAATAATGATAATAAGACAATTTTCTTCATAAGGTTGATATGTCATTAGTTAATACTCGTGTTGTTGTTTATGCCAATTACGCTACAAAGATACAAAAGTATTGGCATGGTTGTTTTAGCGATTGTATCATATTCTATCACTTATGTTTCTTTTTTGCATAAAACGACACATCAGACAAGTTCGTATAATTGATGTCCATATAGCGGATGGAGCATCTAAAGCATAGGTTTACGAGCATCAAACCATAGCTTTGTGACGTGGAAAGCTATGGTTTGCAAAAGATTAATATATTCAAAATTTCCTTCTCAAACATCGTTGCAAAGGTACGAAAAATCGAAAGTCAGCTCTTGTTATTCTGTATATTGGTCAAGTTTCCGCATGAAGTAATCGCGGAAATCCGTCCATTTGTAATAAGGTCCCGATACGGCTTTCAACGGTAGGGTTGTCTCGTTCTCGTTGAGTAATGCCTTGACGAGGATATCCCCCTTGCCTTTCTTGGGTTTGTAGAAGATGAGTTGGATGTTGCAACCCATGGGGAAGATGTTGTAATTGTACCACCCCTCGTTCACCAATTGTTCCAAGTCGGCAATTTGCTTGCCACAATTATTCATTTCCAACAAGCATGCTAACGGCATGACACATACTTCATGACCATAGCGAAGCGTTGCTCCAGGGTGAGAGAACTTCAAGCAACTGTCTGCCTCTTGAATCATTACGCGCAAGAGATTGCGTTGTGAGAAAGGTGCTATTCCACCATTTAAAGGACAAGGACCATAGTTGATATACCACCAAGCATTGGTTTGCAACCAGTTTTCATATATCTCTTCCTCGTTAAAGATGTCGTATAGCGTCATGGTGTGGCGCAATTCCGTGCTTTGGAGATTGCTTGCCAACTTGAAAAGATGATAATTCAAGCTTTGTGCATTCACCTCATTCTTCCAATAGTTCTCGTCGTTGAAGATGAGATTCATTACTCGGTCGTGCTTTTCATGGCGTTCGCAGAAAGCTTCGTAAGCCTTTCTCACCTCTTCGGGCATCTTTTTTCGGTTCAGTTTCCTGTCGTTGAAATTCAAATACCACATGTCATGCTCGCTGGCATCATGGAGAATCTGCAATTGAGGGTTGAGGCTCTTCAACTCTTGCAAGGCGTTTTCCATCGAGAGGATGCAACGAATCACCACCGTACTCTTGGCATCGATGTTGGTCTTTCCCTTAAAAACCTCTGGGAAGCGCTCATACATACGACGACCAATACCTTGATGTTGTTGTGCGCCAAGCAAGGTCAGCTCCCCGTGACGTTTGTCCGCTTCCCTGTCAATGATTTTCACGCGGCGCAAAACGTCTTTCCCGAACTCCGTCAACTTATTCAATGAGTCGGCTCGCATCAATGGTTTCAAGGCATTGTTGTAATCACCGTCACCAATCAAATGACGACTTCCATGTCTTCCATAGTGGCTAATATAATAAGGTACGTAACCCTTGGGGGCTTTTGTGAGCGTTTGTTGCTTGGGACCAGGATAGGCATAGTAATTGCTTCCCGACCGATAGATGTTTTCCTTGATTTCCTGTCGTGCCGTCTGGGCATACATCGAGGTTGCGCAGAGCAACAAGGTGAGAATGGCTAAGATAATCTTTTTCATGTCTGTATAACGTTATGGATTTCTTGCAAAAATACGAAAATATGACATGATTATGGCATGAAATACCGTTTTTTTATCATGTTGAAGAAGAATTTGTGCATTTTTCATACATGAAAATGTCACAAAACGAGTATATTTGCGTATTATATGTAGAAGAATAACATCAACAACAACATCATGAAACAAGTATTTTCTATTCTTTCCATGTTCATGCTATCGGTCATGACCATAGCGTGTAACCCTAATGAGTCGGTATACGTCCGCGACTACGTCAATGCCAAAGAGAGTGTCGATGAGTACGATGCGAAAGGGAATTCCGCCATCACTGAGTATTCTTTCCGTGACTTCTCGTCCATTTCTGTAAGTGGAGTGGCAGTAGTGATATACACGCAGGGTAAAGATTATTCCGTGCGAGTGTTGGAGAGTCCGCGCATCAAGACCGTCGTCAAACTCAAAGGGCGCACCCTTGACATCAGTAACGAGTCGAAGAAGAAGCATTCGTTGTCGCTGAAAAAAGAACAGTTGCCGAAGGTGTATGTCTCTGCGCCGCAACTATCGGACATCGATGTCAGCGGGGTAGCGTATTTCACCACCAAGAAGTTGGAAACGGGCAACCTCGATGTGGACATCAGCGGGGCGGCGAAGGTCAATTTGGGACAGGTTACCTGCCAGAATTTCGATCTTGATGTGAGCGGAGCTGCCAAATTGGAGGGCAGAATGAAAGCGAAAGATGCCGACATCGACATTAGTGGGGCAGCAAAGGTCAACGCTTCGATTCATGGGAACAGCGTCAAGGTAGACAATAGCGGTGCCTCCAATGT
>JAFYZV010000083.1 GCA_017548525.1 Prevotella sp. | reverse complement strand
TATCTTAGGGGAGCAAATAAAGATAAATAGGAATTTACTTGTCAGTATTTTTTTCTTTTCCTCTGCTCTATAGGCTCCATATATGGCTATTAGGGTCGATACACTCGCAAAAATGCCAAGTATTTTTTCATTAAGAATTCCCTATATGTTAGCTAACGGTGGCAAAGTTAATAATACAACAAAAGTGAAAGTCTTTTAGGGTATTTTTATTTTGGACCTTGAAATTAACATTTATAAATGCAAAAAATGAATTAGTAATTAAAAAATTGATAGAGTTTCGTTTGTTTGAGTTGAGTGTTTTTTCTCATGCCCATGGTGCGACGTGAAATCTTATGGGGCGTTTTTGCCCACAGAGATACATTTTTTACATATGAGTTTGGTCGTTCCCGAAAAATGGTGTGTTTTTGTTATCAAAATCACTACTGTCCAAACATTTGCAGTTTCTTCTGCTACAGGTGTCGGTGCAGCCATTGGGGCTGGATATGTAGTTGCTGATTATATGTTGTATAGATTTACAGGTAAAGATATTCGTCAACGATTAAATAATTATTTTTATGAAATGCAAGTTGATGGACATTATTGGTGGAAATAAAAAAATATTTATATTGGCTATTTGTTTGATGGGACTCATGTTTAGTTTATTATATAATCAATATTATTTTCGTCATGACACTTTGAAAAAAATCGAAATTGGTTATGATTGGTAATCAAAAATTTGCTGTGTCATAATCTCAAAATGGTGAGCCTTCCTTGCTTTCCACAGTGGATGGCCTGAATTTGGGTTTTATGGATGTTTTTTTCTTATTGTGTAGGCATATTCCCAGTTTTTTCGTACTTTTGCACGTGGATTGTGAAAGAAATGACATCCATGACGAAAAAAACAACAATATGAATGCTAAGTTTTCTGTCGTGAAAGGATTGTTTGCGATATTGCTGACACTGTTCAGCACCATGGTGTTTTCCCAAGAAGAGCGCCCTGTTTTTGCTCACTTGGATGAAATAGACAGACAATTCATCCCAGTAGACACAGCTGTCCGCAAAGGTGTGCTCGACAACGGACTCACTTACTATGTGCTTCGGCATGACAATCCCAAGCAGAAAGCATTCTTCCAATTACTTGTCAGAGGTGGGTCTATCTTGGAGAAGGACAATGAACAGGGAATAGCCCATTTCGTGGAACACGTATTGTTCAAGGGCACGAAGCATTTTCCTGGAGACAATGTGGTTGGTTTCATGCGCCGCAACGGTATCCCGTTTGGGCACGACAGCAATGCCTTTACAGGTTTCAACACGGTGCGATACGTTCTCAATTCCATACCGACAGACAACGAATCTCTGGTCGATTCATGCCTCCTTCTCTTGCGCGACTGGGCGGGAGACGCCATCATTGACAAAAAGGGTGTGGAAAGTGAACACAACGTTATCGTCGAAGAATGGAGGATGAGAAATAGGATTTCTTTCGCCAAGCAAATGCAAGACGACCTCCTTGACAATTCCTTCTACGCGAAGCGACAGCCTATCGGCGACATGGAAATCGTTCGCAACTGTTCGCCCAAACTCGTCCGCAATTTCTACAAACGTTGGTACCAGCCTCAGAACCAGGCGGTGGTTGTCGTAGGCGACTTCGAACCCGACGAGATGGTGAGCAAGATACGGGATATGTTTGGCGACATGAAAAGAGGCAAGAACATCGTTCCTGCACCTCCTACGATACCGGATTTCGAAGCGCCTCATATTCGTTTTTATCAGGACAAGCAGTTGCCCTACAACACCAATCTTCTTCTCTTGAGGTTGCCGGAGGTCAATTTGGGAATGAATCCTACGATTGGCGACTTGAGGATTGGCATCCTTCGTGAAAAAATCAAGGATATCATGAAAGGCAAACTTGAAGCCCTAAGAAACAACAACAAGGATTTGTATGACAGCGAAGTGGAAAAACTCTCAAAGGTAGACATATTGAATAAACAATTGCTCTCCTTCGGCGTTAGTGCAGTGCCAGAACGATGGAGTTTTTCGCTTGAAAGTCTTGCCAAACAAATTGAAATCATCCGTCGCAAGGGTTTCAAGGATGATGATTGGAAAGAGGAATATCCCTTTCTGAGTCCAGCTTACAATGCTGACTCCACCGCCATCAACTTCGCAGATACAGTTTTTGTCATTCCTAATAACGACCATGTTCAAGGTTCCAGTTTGGCAGACCAATACGCCGATGCATTTTTCAAGGGTAGGGCCATCATGTCGAGCAAAGCCAAGCAGATGGTGGAGCATCACCTCAAGAACACTTTCACGCAAGAACAACTCCATCAGGAATTCCTGAATATGACCGATAGCCGCAACATGATGATAGCGCTCATGTTCCCTGAAGGAACTGTCATGCCCGATGAGAAAGAAGTGTTGTCGGTTCTCAATCGAGTGAAGGGCATGTCGGATGAAGAACTGGCAGAAATTGAGGTGGCAAAGGCAAAGAAATTGGAACGGATTGCGGTCGACAGTTTGGATATTCCCACCATTCCTGGAACGGTGAAAAAGACGACCGTCCTCAATGACAGCATCAGCGAAGTATTCCTCTCCAATGGTGTCAAGGTGGTGTTTTGGAAGACAAAGACCACCGACAATCGTATCAACTTCATGTTTCGTCGTCCATCGGGGTATTCCGTGCTCAACGACGATGAAATACACTTTCATGACATGTTGTCCACCTGTGTAAGGCAATATAGTTATTGGGGTGGTTTCGGTTCTCTATGTGTTGAGCCGTTCAATGATATCTACGATATCACAGTTGTGAATATGGAAAAGGTGGAGGCTTGTCTCAAAATGGTCTATTCCACATTGACATCCACCGAGGTTGATGTTGTGGAGTTTGAGGGAAAGCAAAAGGATCTTCAGGCATCAGCCGTCGCTATGAACAATCCTATTCTGCAGACACAATTGAGGCTTGTTAGTCTGCCTGCCTTGTCCAACCGGCGCCTAATGCCTCCCACTGTAGAGGAAGCCGCTACATACAATATCGATCGCTTCAGAGAAGTGGTCAAGGAATACTATTCCAATTACAATGGTTCGGTGCTTCTCGTACAAGGAGAATACGACACCGACAGCATCATGCCGCATATTCTCAAGTACATTGCATCCCTCCCCTCCAAACCGGAACCCGTCAGACGGATGGATTGGCCGTCAGACCACTACAAGACCACCGACAGCAACGTTGTAGAGAAAATAGAAAATGCTACTCCATATTGTGGTACTTTCATCATTTATACTTGGGAAAAAGACTATCGATACACCCAAGAGACCCATGCCCACAATCAGGTATTGCAAAGTGTCTTGAAATCCCTCCTCATAAGTACGCTGCGAATGCAGCATAGCGATATCTATTCTCTAATTTGTGTGGTGAATGACGACCTGTTGCCTGTTAACCGCATGATGTGCTGCATATCCTATACCTGCAATCCCACACAGCGGGAAAGGATTGCCCAGGATGCTATGCGTCTCGTTCAGAACATGGTAGAAGGTGATCTCATCACGAAGGAACTCATCGACAGTTATGTCAAGGAACGAGAGAAAAAACAGAATTTGTTCAAAGACAATGATTTCTCCCTGCGTTCCGAATACCTGTCTCGCGAAATCGACGGTATCGTGGTGAAAAAAGGAGATGTCACCTACATCAAGCAAGTCACTCCAGCATCACTCAAGGATCACCTAAAGAATTTGCTGACAAAGGGCAACCTGCATGTTGGATACCTGACAACTGAATAATGGGGGCACTTCAACGACGGGAAACCTTATGGGGGGCGTTTTTGCTCACAAAGATACATTTTTTACATATTAGTTTGGTCGTTCCCGAAAAATGGTGTATTTTTGTCAACAAAATATAAAAAAAGTATAAAAACCGTCTGTTATTTGCTATCAGCCTATGAAGAAGTTTTACTTGCGTGTCCTCATTTGCGGTCTTTTCCTATTGCCCTTGGTAGCGATGGCGCAGAGCAAGCAACTCTATACACCGTTGGAATGGCAGAATTTCAATCCCAACGAGACGTTGCTTTACAAGAAGACGGACACCGCCAACCAATATACGTGGTCGGAGACGAGGAGCAAACAGAGTGCCAACTGCATCGTCTATTGGGACAAGGGCTATGGGAGCACGGCACCCAACCAGCTCTCTACGTCGAGTGCGTATTATGTGGACATCGATGACTTGTTGGCAAAGGCGGAGGCTTTTTATCAGTTGGAGTCGAGCACGTTGGGCTTCGTTGACCCCGCAACGTCCAATGTGTCGAGATATAAAATCATGATTTTGCTCAACCACACCACCGATTGGATTTGCTATGGCGGCGGTTATGACTTCCAGATTTCTGCTCTATGGCTCAGTCCCAGCACTTGTCATCCCGTCGGGGCGGCGGTGGCGCATGAGGTCGGGCATTCGTTCCATTACATGTGTTATGCCGAGGATTCCAACCATGGTGCCAACTCGTCTATCCAGACGGGCTTCCATGGGGCGGTTGGCAATGGCGCAACCATTTGGGAGACGACAGCCAACTGGCAGGCGTTGCAGTCCTATCCCGATGAGATTTTCACGGAGAGCGGTACGTGGGATGTCTTTTCCAAGTCGCACAACTATGCCTTCTCCCACGAATGGCATCGCTATCAGGCGTATATGTTCCTGTTCTACTTATGCCAGAAATACAATGACATTCAAACCGTTGCCAACGTATGGAACCATCGTGAGATGACTGTCAAGGACTTCAACCAGGTGTTGATGGACCTCAAAGGACTCTCGGTGAGCGATCTCTATCGGTTGCATTTTGAGTTTGCCCTTCATGCCGTGACATGGGATATGGATGCCTGTGTGCCTTATCGCAATGATTCGTATATCGGGAACTTCAACTATTTCTACGTCCCTTTGTCGGATGGCAGCTACCAAGTAGCGTATGCCAGTGCGCCGCAATCGACAGGATTTAATGTCATTCCGCTCCAAGTACCCGCTGCTGGCACGACCATCACGACCAACTTAACGGCATTGACACCAGGATGCGCCCTCGCAAGCGGAGACCCTGCCCAGTTCCTGAATGGCGAGACGGTGTATGCTTCGGCAGGAGTGACCAAGTATAATAGCGTGAGCAATGCCTCCTCGCGCGGTTTCCGTGCAGGATATGTGGCGTTGCTCAATGATGGCACCCGCCAATATTATGATGACAACACCATCCATTGCACGGGTACGGGTGAGAAAACAGAGAGCATCACGATGACCGTGCCCAACAATGTGAGGCAGTTGTGGCTTGTTGTTGCCCCCGCACCATCCTCTTATTATCAGCACAAATGGGATGAATCGGTCACGAATGACGACCAGTGGCCCTATAAAGTGAAGTTTACCAACACCGACATTGGTCCTCGTGCCACCGCCAATTTGGAGCCGACCCTTGACGGGCGCGACATCCAAGATGTGACATTGACATACGATGTGAGTATCAAGCCCGCATCTGATTATTCCGGTGCTACGATAACGTTAAGCGGTCTGCCGTTAGCAACGCTTTGCACGGCATTGCAAATTTCACCGTCAGATATCTCAAGCAAGTGGGTTTCGTATGGTGCCGCTGGGCCTTCCAATGGTCAGCTGATGTTCTATGCGGTGAATCCTGCTACCATGACGCGCATCGAAAACGGCTCGACCGCCAATGGCGACGGTGGGCATTGGTTCAATGCTTCGGGTGGTGTCACCAATTGGGGGAACAATAGTTATACCTATTCTGAGTTTACGAAGTCAGACAACCATTTCTTCGTAGGTCAATATCCCGAAGCAAATCGTTCGGGTGACCAGCGCACGATATGTCAAGCCTTGCGTTATAAGGATAACAATGGCAATGAGGCGACTGCCTATTTCGTTTTCAGCATCACGTTTGATGACAACGCCACCAATTCCGCCGTCTGTACAGACATTGACTATGGCGGCACGATAGAACCCGAAGACCCCTATCAAGGTGAGGAGTTAGAACACGTATGGGTGACATTCGACGTGACTTTGCAGCCTGATGCCGCCAATTATACGTCTGTCAATGCTGTCGTAGACGACAATGCGATGGCGATTATCAGCAAGGCATTTGGCTTGACCAAGGCGGAAGTTGTCAGCAAATGGGTGACTCTCAATACAGAGGGGATGCCTAAGGGGCAGGTGATGCTCTATGCTTGTGATGTCGATGGGCAATTGGTTGAGTCTACATCCACCGCCAACGACCCTGGATATTGGTATGATGATGCGGGGAATGTGACTAATTGGGCAAACAACAGTTATGTCTATTCTGAATTTTTGCCACCATCGGTTTTGTTCTATGTGGGACAATTCCCTGGGTTGAACAACTCTGGTGACATCCGAACCATCCGCGAGGCGTTGCGCTATCGGGATGACGATGGCAATTACCATACTGCCTATTTCATCTTTAATATCACGTTTGATGACAACGCCACGGCAAATACCGCCGAGATTTCGCAAGTCGAGTATGATGGAACGATCCTTTTGGATGAATATTCCACCACGGAACCGCCTAAAGTTGTTGCCCAAAAAGTACTTTACAACCGACGTTTCGCCGCAGGATGGAACTCCATTTGCCTCCCCATCGACGTGACGTTGGATGAATTGGGAGTGGTGAAAGCCGTGGAATTTATGGGTACGACCAAGTTTGGGGCGGACACCTATCAGGCAGACTTCGACATTGTGAACACCTTACGAGCTAATACGCCGTACATGGTGAAGTGTGAGAGCCCGAACACCGAGGACCTTGTCTTTACCGATAAAAACATTCACCCTTCGGGAAGTTACGTCTTGGAAGACCTTGTGAATGGTGCCTATACGATGATTGGCACACAGACCTATTACTCTCGCACGACATCGCCCATCCTCAATGGTGACTATATTATCAATACCGCTGGATTGGTTTCAGCTAATGGGGGTAATGCCCTGCGCGGATTCCGTGCGTATATCAAGAAAATGACGGCATCGACTGCCAAGATAGGCAGTTTCAATGTGCCTGACGATGCGTGGGAGAGCGGGGATGAAACCGTTGTGTCGGAAGATGCTGGCTTGGTCGATGAAGTTTCTGCTATAGAAATTGACTCCTCTGATGTGCGTCATTACGGGTTGACTGGCGTTGAGGTGAGCCGTGTATCTAAGGGAATACATATCGTGAACGGCAAGAAGGTAATCGTGAAATGATGAATGATAATAACAATATAATATATATGTCTGATATGAAAACAATACTGCATAGACTATTATTAGGGCTTGTTGTGGTTTTAATGGGTATTTTTCCACAAGAAGCCAGTGCCCAGAATGAGGTACAACAAAAGTTTTCGACCACAACTAAGATATTCCTCGAAGGGATTGGAAAACCTGAGAATGTGCTGTCGAAACAATTGAAGGATGGTTCCGCCTTGGTGGCAGAAGCCAAAGAGGTGGGGGGCGTACGGATGATACAAGCCTTTATCCATCTTTATGCAGACAATTACGAGGCGTTGGAATCGCTTGGTGTGCGCGTGGATGCAAAATTCAACAAGTTGGTGACGGCTATGATTCCCGTTGACAAATTGCAGATGGTGGCATCTTTATGGTTTGTTAAGCAGGTGAACGTCGCTAAGAAATTGAATTTGTTGACCGATAAGACACGCATCAAGACCCATGCCTTAGATGCTATTACATTCAGTGAGTATGCGCGAAAATTGAACAACCTGCAACAGGCTTACCAAGGCACGGATGTCATCTTAGGCATGATAGATACGGGTATACAGTTTGACCATGTGATGTTTAATTCTAAGAATGGTTATTCTCGTATTTGGAAGGCTATGATGTATGACCCCTCTACCGCTTCGATGAGAGATTATAGCGAGGGCGAAGTGATGGGATTCGGCTACGATGATATGATGGAAAACCATGGATCGCATACGAGCAGTATTGCGGGAGGTTCCGACTATGACTTTGAAGGGTACGCCTTCGATGGGCAGCAGTTCACCCAAGAGACGTTCCATTTCGGTGGAATGGCTCCTGATGCGTCGCTTGTGTTGTGCGGCTTGAGAGGTGAACTGACCGATGCTAATATCGCCGCTTGCATTCAGGGTATCAGCGACTATGCTGATGCCGTGGGTAAGCCTTGTGTCATCAATGTGAGTATGGGAGGCCAGTTGGGTGCTCACGATGGGTCGGATGCCCTCGCCGAGGTATGCCGCCAATATTCCGACCGTGGAAAGGTCATTGTCTTTGCCGCTGGCAACGATGCGGAAATGGATGCTCATGGCGGTGTCTATCTCTGGGGAACGGCGACGAGCCCTGCCTCTCCTTTGCAGTCTGTTGTTCGTCAGCCATCTGACGAGTTGTCTTATACCAGTGGGAAATTTATTTCCTATCACTACAATACGAGTAATATGCTCGCCAATTGGACTACAGATACATGGGCAAGGAGTGCGAATGTGCCTTTGGGTGCACGTGTCTATGTTGTCAATACGAAGACAAAAGAGGTGGTTTGGATGTCGAAAGACATTACTGCCGATACGAAAATCAACGCTGATACGGAAGGCGTGAAGGGAGGTCAATTCGGTTTATATTTTGCCAGCATACCCACAGGTCTTGCTGAAGTGGAGCAATCAGGCTCTGTCTTCGTATATGTTGGACAGGATGTTGTCAACGGAAAGTATAATGTGTTGGTTCGTCCGTATTATTGTTGGAGTAGGGGTTTTGACCAGCTGTCCATAGGTAGTATCTATGAACAGAAAGGTTATTACCAAATAGGCGTGGCTTATTTCCCGCTTGAAAGCGGTGAAACAGTGGTGTTAGACAGCTGGGTGGTTAAGGGTGATGCTCTTTATACCCATGTCGATGCCACATTGGATGGCCAGTCAGTATCATTTACTGCAGGGTCTGACTTATGTAGTGTCACCAATGAGGCTTGTTATCCTGATGTTATCTCCGTAGGGGCTTACGTGGGTAACAGGTCATGGGTGGGAGCCGATGGCTACGCTCATGCCTATACGAGTGAAACACTCGTTCCCATGGATGGGATGATATACTTTTCTGGTTACCAGGCAGAGGGTTACGGACCTACTCAAAGGCGGCTCCCTACTGTTTCCGCACCAGGTGTTTGTGTGGTGGCAGCGTACAATCGCGGTCGTTTTGATGATGCTGATTATGATGACGATGAGGAGTCTTTCAATTATATCTTCGGCTATGATGACATGAACCCGATAGGGGCGATGAGTGGTACGTCGATGTCCGCGCCCTGTGTGGCTGGTATCGTTGCGGAATGGTTAGAGGCCGATGCGACATTATCGTGCGATGACATCAAGGAGGTGATACGCCTTACGTCTCGCCATGACACTTTTACCGATGCCGAAGGTGAGCAGCGGTTTGGTGCTAATGGCAAGATTGATGCCGTTGAAGGACTGAGATATATCACCACATACCAGTTGGATGAGCTGCAAACGAATGCCGATGGAATGTATGGGTTGATATCTAAGGACAAACGATATGTTTCATACCCACGACAGATGCCGACGAAATGGAACTCCATTTGTCTTCCTTTTGATGTCACCTTGTCAGAGATTGATGCTGCTAAGGCGATGGAATATGTTGGCACAGAGGTGGTAAAAGATGGTGTCTCGGTGAATTTCAACTCCGTGACAACACTCCGAGCCAATGTCCCATACCTCGTTTATTTTAACAAACGTGTTGATGGCTTCGAATTTTATGAGAAGGAGGTGTTGCCTTCTGACGAGATGGTGATTCCTGACCCCATCAATGGAGCCTATTCAATGGTGGGATCGTATGTGTATTGTGACAATGTCGAATCGGATTCTCCCATTAAGCGTGGTGATTATATAGTAGGAGAGAAGGGGTTGACAATGGCTTCTGGTGGAAATAAGATACGGGCTTTCCGTTGCTACTTACGCGCCGAAGAACCCGCAATGAACTCTGCCGCCTTGCGTATCAAGTCTATCAATTTCGATGGAGAACTACTCACAGGCCTTGAGGCTGTGCAGGTAGATGAACTGCTTGGCGGACAAATTTATGACTTGAGAGGACGACGATTAAGCCAACCACAACAAGGTGTGAATGTGGTGAAAGGTAGAAAGTTCGTTGTAAAATGATACCAGGATGGCTATGATGGGAAACAAACGGTATGATGGTGGAAAGTTTAGTTACTTAACCCCTTCTATATACGTTAAAGTTATGAATACACATCGCCATTTGATGGACATATCCACGACCAACCAGCCTGATATTGATGTTGACAATGGTGGTTCTGACGATGAAGGCGGTGCTAAGCCTTGGTCAATGAATATCTGGGAGGAAAATATTTAATGTTTGTGTAAAAAGTTATCCCCCGACTCACGTCGAGGGATAACGACAACACAAACACAAAATAGCCCGTAGGTACAACCTTGCGGGCTTTTTCTTTTTTTTGTAGGGCTACATGATTCCGTCCTCGCGGAGCTTCTCTTGCCACTTCCATGCGCTGGCAAGGACATCCTCCAATGGGGTGTCAGCTTTCCATCCGAGAACCTTATTCGCCTTGTCCACGTTGCCCCAAACTTTCTCAATGTCACCTTCGCGGCGTGGGGCGTAAGCCCAGTTCACCTTGACACCTGTTGCCTTCTCGAATCCTTCCACGACCTCAAGAGTACTCAATCCCCTGCCGGTACCGATATTGAAATATTCAATCGGGCTGGTCTCTTGGTCAAGTACGCGAGCCATAGCTGCCACATGTGCCTTTGCCAAGTCTACCACATAGATGTAGTCACGGATGCAAGTGCCGTCAGGTGTATTGTAATCGTTGCCGAAGATCTTCAGCTGTCCACGGATGCCGATAGCTGTCTGTGTGACAAACGGGATGAGGTTCATCGGAACGCCATTAGGCAGTTCGCCAATCAGTGCCGATGGATGTGCTCCGATGGGGTTGAAATAGCGCAGGATAATTGACTTGATAGGAGCGCCGCTATGGATATAGTCGCTAATGATTTCCTCATTGATTTGCTTGGTGTTTCCGTATGGAGAGAGGGCTTTTTGGATAGGAGCCTCCTCGGTGACGGGCAGATTCTCGGCTGTCGGTTGTCCGTAGACGGTGCAACTCGATGAGAAGATAATGCCTTTCACGTCGTATTTGGGCATCAGTTCCAATAGGTTGATGAGCGACACGATGTTGTTGCGATAATAGAGCAAGGGCTTCTCAACACTTTCGCCTACCGCCTTGGATGCGGCGAAATGGATGATGCCAGAGATTTTGGGATATTTCTTGAACACAGCCTCGGTGGCTTCCATGTCACGCAAGTCCACCTGCTCAAATGCGGGACGTATGCCCGTAATCTTCTCGATGCCGTCTACTACTTCTATCTTTGAATTAGATAGGTTATCTACAATGACCACGTCGTAACCTGCTTGTTGTAGTTCGACGGTGGTGTGCGAACCGATAAATCCAGTTCCTCCAGTAACAAGAATGGTTTGTTTCATATTGATAATAAATTATAGGTGATAGATTAATTCAATCCAAACAAGGCTCTTAAACCTCCATCAACGCCGCTAAATCCCATGAATGCCAATGACAGTAAGCCAGCCGTGACCATCACGATGGCCATGCCTTGCATCCCTTTTGGAATCTTGACCAGTTCCAATTGCTCGCGAATACCCGAGAATATGACTAATGCTAATGCAAAGCCAAGGGCGGTAGAAAAAGCATAGACAACACTCTCGATGAGTGAATATTCCTTTTGTATCACGAGGATAGCAACGCCCAATACGGCACAGTTCGTCGTAATCAATGGCAGGAAGATGCCTAATGCTTGGTACAACGCAGGGGAAACCTTCTTGAGAATGATTTCTACCATTTGCACCAATGAGGCAATGACAAGGATGAAAGCCAACGTTTGCAGATACTGCAAGCCATTGGGATTCAGCACATAAACCTGAACGAGATATGTCACAATGGTGGCAAGTGTCATGACGAATGCCACTGCGGCACTCATGCCTAAGGCTGTATCTACTTTCTTAGAAACGCCAAGAAAGGGGCAGATGCCTAAGAATTGCGATAGGACGATGTTATTGACGAATATCGCGGAGATGAAAATCAATATATATTCCATGGTCTATGCGTTTATTTGGTTTTGCCGTTGAGGCGATTCATGATGGCGATGAGGTATCCTAACGAGATAAATGCTCCCGGGGGAAGGACGAAGAGGAGGATGTTAGTCGTCTCTGGCAACAAGGTGTGGTCGAAACATGAGCCAGCACCGAGGATTTCACGGATAGCTCCTAAGAGCGTCAATGCCATGGTGAAACCTAAGCCGATGCCGATGCCATCGAAGATGCTTGCCATGGGCGAATTCTTGCAAGCATAGGCTTCTGCCCGTCCGAGGATGATACAGTTCACCACGATGAGGGGAATGAAGATGCCTAAGCTCTTGTCGATGTCGGGCAAGTACGCCTTGATGAGCATTTGCAGGATCGTGACGAAGGCGGCAATCACCACGACAAATACGGGGATGCGTACCTTGTCGGGTGTGATGCTTTTGATGCAAGAGATGACGAAGTTGGTGCAAATCAGCACCGCCATAGTGGCAAGTCCCATCGATAAGCCGTTGATCGCACTGGTCGTTGTGGCAAGTGTCGGACACATACCGAGGAGCAACACGAAGGTCGGGTTCTCCTTGACGATGCCGTTATTTAATATTTTGATATAGTTCATGATGAAATGATTAGGAGTTGTTTTTGACTTGTTGGGACGCGGAACTATGTCCATCCACTTCCTTTTTGTTGGCGTATGCCTTGTAGGCTTGGTTTATCGCTTTTAGGAATGCGCGTGAGGTGATGGTGGAAGCCGTGATGGCATCCACGTCTCCTCCGTTTTTCTTGACTTCAAGATCCTTGTCGGCGAGGTTTCTTCCAATGATATCCCCTTTTTGTCCTTCTTGGAACCATTTGTCTGCCTTTGCACCGAGACCAGGTGTCTCGCTGCTTTGCAGAATAGTATATCCGAGGATTTCACCTTCAGGGTTGAAACCTACCAGCACTTTCAGATTGTCTGCAAAGCCTAAAGTCGTGCTTTCCACAGCTGCGCCAAGGTCACGCTTGCGTCTGTCTTGAGCGTGATGGATGATGAAAGTATATTCTTTGCCATCAAAGGTCTTGACAATCGTGTCATTGGCAACCACATTCAATTTCTCTCCCCCCATCACTTCCCTGATGCCATTGGCAAGTGTCAGTTCTGCTTGTTGCGAGATGGGACCTTCCGTAATATGGTTTATCCATGCCAGGATGCCGCCCATGACGAAGGCTGTCCCGACAAGCACCAATACCATATTCAGCAATGATGATTCTATTTTTTTCATTTCTTTTCCTCCTTGTTATTAGCTGGCACCTCGCCAAAGCGTTTGGGCTTGATGTACATGTTGATGAGTGGCGTAAAGGCATTCATGATGAGGATGGCGAAAGACATTCCCTCAGGATAGCTTCCCCAATTGCGGATGACCACGGTAAGGATGCCAATTGCCACGCCATAGATGAGTTGCCCCTTCGGTGTCATTGGCGAAGTGACGTAGTCTGTTGCCATGAAGATAGCACCCAACATCAAACCACCGCTAAGAATCACCTGAATGGGATTGGCATAGTAAGGACATGCCAAATGGAGTATTCCGCTGAAAACAAATTCGGTAGCCAAGATAGAGATGGGGATATGCCAAGTAATGATTTTCTTATAGAGCATGTAAATCAACCCGATAATCAAGGCGATAGCACAAATTTCACCAATCGTGCCAGCACCAAGTCCGTTGGAGGTGTTTCCGATAAGCATGTCTATCGAACTCGGCAGGTCGTTTAAGACGGAAGGGTCTTGCGACTTGATAGCAAACTTCATTAAACTCAATGGCGTAGCACCCGTTTCTGCATCTACATAACTGGTCAGTTGACCTGCCACTGGCCAGGAGGTCATGGCAGCGGGGAAGCTCACCAATAGGAAACAACGTCCCACGAGGGCGGGATTGAAAGGGTTATTCCCCAATCCTCCAAATGTCATCTTGCCAATACCGATGGCGACCAAAGCACCAAGGATAATCATCCAGATGGGGAAATTGCTGGGCAAGTTCATACCAAGGAGCAGTCCCGTGATGATGGCAGAACCATCGGTGAGGGTTGGTTGGGCTTTCATCATATATTTGGTGATGCCCCATTCAAAGAACATACACGCCAAGACGCTGGTGAGGCAAACCACCACTGACCCCAACCCGAAATAGTAGAACGACACAAGCAGTGCTGGGAGTAGGGCGATGATGACACCATACATGTTTCTTTCCACGCTGTCAGTACCGTGTGCGTGAGGTGAGAGTGAAACTATTAATTTATTCATAGACATTTACTTTTTTGCATTGCGGGAACGGATAATACCCATTACGGCAGCCTTGCCTTGCAAGATGTTGTCGAGGATAGGACGATGGGCGGGGCAGGTAAACTGGCATGAGCCGCAAGAGATACATGAAACGATGTCTTCCGCCTCGGCGCGTTCATACATCTTCTTTTCAGAGAGGACAGCAAGCAGATAGGGTTCCAAGCCCATTGGGCAGGCTTCTACGCATTTGGCACAGCGGATACAGGGTTGTGCTGCCTTACGGTGTGCGTCTTCATCGGAGAGTATTGTCACCGAGTTGGTTCCCTTGCAAATGGGTACGTCAATCGACATGAGGGCTTTTCCCATCATGGGTCCACCCGCCAATACCTTGTTGTCTCCTTCGGGCATTCCGCCACATGCCTCAATCAGGTTGCGCATCGGTGTGCCCATACGGACGAGGAAGTTGCCTGGATTCTTCACTTTCTTTCCCGTGACGGTGGTGTAACGCTCAAACAAAGGTTTGCGTTTCATCACGGCTTGGTAGACGGCGAAAGCTGTTCCCACATTCTGCACGATAGCTCCTACGTTCACGGGGATGGCTGGAGGAGCGGGCACTTGTCGGTTGATGACGGCATCCACCAATTGTTTCTCACCCCCTTGTGGGTATTTCTGTGCCAATGCCACCACTTCAATACGTGGGTCGTTGGCGGTTTTCTTTGTCAATAATTCGATGGCATCGGGCTTGTTCTCCTCGATGCCGATATATCCTTTCTCCACCTTAGCGGCTTTCATCAGTAGGTCGAGTCCCACCAAAATCTCGTCGGGATGCTCCATCATCAGTCGAAAGTCCGACGTGATATAAGGCTCACATTCCACGCCGTTAATGATAATACATTCTGCCTTTGCTGTGGGGGGAGGGCATAGCTTGATGAAAGTAGGAAAACCAGCACCACCCATGCCTGTGACACCAGCCGTCTTGATGCGCTCCACAATCTCCTCGGGAGTCAGTTCGGGATGGTCAGCTAATTTTTCCAATTTATCAGAACGATCGATGGTCTCTTCCCATTCGTCGCCTTCCACATTGATGATGATAGCGGGCTTGCGGTAGCCTGTGGCATCCATCGCCTCGTCAATCTTGAAAACGGTGCCTGATACAGATGAATAAATCGGTGCAGACACAAATCCACCCGCCTCGGCAATCAGCGTTCCCACCTTCACCTTGTCGCCTTTCTTCACCACGGGCTTGGCGGGTGCGCCAATATGTTGCGACAAGGGGAATATCGCCTGTGTGGGTAATGCGGCAATTTGGGTTGCCATCTCCGATGTGAGTTTATTCTCCTCGGGGTGTATGCCGCCTATCTTAAATGTTTGTAGTTTCATTTGCTTGGGGTTTAGGGGTTGTTGTAGTAGATGGGGTTGGGGTAGTAGG
>JAFYZV010000082.1 GCA_017548525.1 Prevotella sp. | reverse complement strand
TGCGCCACACCATTGAGCGCAAAGGCGAGCAGGATTGCTAAGGTTAAAACTAGTCTTTTCATTGTCGTATGTTTTTGTTTGTTATTTATCGCACCACAAATTTTCGAGTTTCACCTTCAACGGTGATGAAATACATTCCCTGCGGCAGATTCGACACGTCAATCTGCTGGGTCTCAGCGTTAAGGCTACCCGTGAGGACGGTTTGGCCCATCATATTGATAATACGGTATTCTGTTGGTAGAGACGTTGCGTGCAACGTCTGTACAAACAAGGTGCCATCGGTCGGGTTGGGATAAACCGCAAAGGTCCCTGAGCCCGTCGAAGGGCCGTCTTCCTCAATACCAAAATGATATTGTTCATACACCTCATCACAATCCCTGTCACCGTATTTGAACACCAAATCGCCTTCGCGCCAATAACAACGGATGCCTTCCACGCGGTATTTCTCGCCCCGAGTCATCAGCCGCTCGGGGAAGAAACTCGTGAGATGGCCGATGCCACATACGATGATGCCACTGAAAAGATCTTGCTCATCACTCACTACCAGCATCTTGAAAAGCCTACCGTCATAATAATACTGCTCCACAGCATCCACATACATCGAGAGGGTTTCCGTGCCAACCTTGATGACCCAACTGTCGCCTTGTTGGGCACCAAGGTCATACAGCACGGTAAACTCCATTAATTCATTATTCCACCAATATACCACGTTGTCCTCCTCATAGATGTATTCGCGCGTCACTTCCTGATGCCGACCCTTATCATATAAGGTATTGGTGCGAATGATAACCGTCACAGTCTTGTCGTTGACGGTGGTGTCGGCAGATTGCTGCAAATGCTGATAGGTGATGCTGCCATCCTCGTTCAGGATTTCGTAGTACCATTC
Organism: Prevotella sp.; assembly: GCA_017548525.1. Classification (GTDB taxonomy): domain Bacteria; phylum Bacteroidota; class Bacteroidia; order Bacteroidales; family Bacteroidaceae; genus Prevotella. The sequence goes on along the minus strand of JAFYZV010000082.1, from coordinate 3,600 downwards.
AGAGCCGTTGAAGGTGGTCATACCACTGCCGCAGTCTTCAGTGATGTTGGTGAAACCGCTCCAGTTCTCGTCGTTCTGGTAAGCTTCCAATGCGCCACAAGGCACAATGATGGGAATATCCACAGGGAGATGCCATGCGTTTGGTGATTCATGACGCCACAATTGAGGAGGAGACATAGTCTTCAACACAAGGGATGACAACTCGGTGTAATCAAAGGCAGGTTCCGAAATCCAGTTAACTGAATCGCCGAGGACGATGCGGTTGAGCATGTTGCAAGAATCGAATGTATACGCATTAATTTTCTGTACCAAATCGGGAATGACCATATCGCCCGTGAGACTTGTGCAACGTTGAAAAGCACTGCCTAATGTTCTTAGTGTGGACGGGAGTTCAATATGGGTGAGACTCCTGCATAATGCGAAAGAAGCATCTTTAATCCCCGTAACGCCCTCAGGAATATTGATTTCTTCCAAATTCGTACATTCCAAAAAAGCACCATCTTCAATAGAAATCAAGCTTTCAGGCAAATGGACGCGCCTTAAGTTGCTGCAATAAGCAAAAGTTGACTGTTCTATCTTTATCCAACCTTCAGGGATGTCAACCTCGGTTAGCCCAGTGCATCTATAAAACACGCCACCTTTAATATTTTCACTATCGACAAAGGTGATATTGTGGGGAAGATCTAATTCCTCGATTCCCTCACACATTTCAAAAGCCCCAAGGCCTAAGCTAATATTCTCTGGTATTGTCAAGGTTCCAGTTATGCCATTGCAGGCCATAAAAGCGTCCCGGCCAATTAAGAGTAAGGAATCATTGAGTGTCAGACTATTAAAGCCCGTACAACCCGCAAAAGCATAATCCTTGATTGCTTTCAAACCGCTCGGCATCACCAAATCGCCCGTGAGTCGGGTGCAACCAGCAAAACAATACATGCCGATGGTTTCTAACGATTGCGAAAGCACAAGATGGTCAAAACAATCGGCAAAAGCTGAAGTATATAAATCTGGCAAAGGCATGTTATTGAAGATTGGATTTGTAGTATGGCCAACCTCAACCACTGAATTGGGAAGGACTAAATCGCCAGAGAAGCCCGAACAGTCATGGAAAGCCCCATACTTGATGTGGGTCACCGTTTCTGGAAGCACAAGATTGCCCGTGAAACCTGTACATCCCGAAAAAGCCTGTTCTCGAATTTCCCTCAAACCATTTGGAAGAACCAGACCAGTATAGCCAGAGCACTTAGCAAAGGCATATTCTCCGATGATTTCCACGGTCTCGGGCAAGACAAGTGTTCCCGTAAAACCGCTACAGCCACAGAATAGCCCCTGAGGTATCTCCGAAATGAATAAGGGTAAAATGAGGTTTGTGAATCCGGTACAATCCCTGAACACATTCTCTTTGAACACTACCGTCGAGAAGGACAAGTCAAGAGTGCCAGTAAAGCCTGAACAGCCATAAAATGCTCCCTCCCGAATTGTATCGATAGTTGATGGGAAATAAAGTTGACCCGTCAGACCTGTACAATTTTTGAAAGCCCATTCGCCAATCTCCGTCACCGTATAGTTCTCACCCTCGTAGGTCACCCAAGAAGGGATATCGAGTTCGCCTTGGGCATTTTCTCCGTCCACATGGCCGATAACGCTTACATGAGGCGGGGCAGTGTTAATAATTTCATACAACAAATCCCCTACAGTAAAAGGATGGGAAGGAACAACGATTTCATCGCAGTCATAGCTGCCTTCGTGATAAAACATCTCACCATCCTCAATATAACAACGAAGATATTCTATCTCACTTGCATCATACACAACTTCGCCATTACAAGTCCAGATGCTGGGGAACAAGCCTTTCTCATAGCCAATTCCCTCAATGATTTTACCACGATAAGTCAGAAGGGGCTCATTAAACCTAACCCACTGCGTGCGGTATGTGCGTCCGTCCCATGTCACGCTACCAACGCTGTCGACAGTCACCAGATGCGAGCAAGTATCCACTTCGTAATACCACGAGTCGCCCGCTTCGGCATCAAAGTCATATAATGTGGTGAAGGCATTTGTGGTCGGGTTGAACCAATACACCTTGTTGTCTTCTTCGTAGACGAATTCACCGTACTCATGTCCTGGGCCCGTTTCAACAAAATTTTGTGTGATGATACTGCAATGATGGCCTTGTATCACCGTATCGCCTTCCACGGAAAACTTCGCATACTCATGCTGCATGCCCCATGGGTTGAACACATCGAAATACCACTCCGCGCCTTGGGGAGCAAATGACGCAGGCGCTCCGTCGCTATTCATCACGCAATCGTCAAACTCCACGTTGTCCCAAATCAAGTTACCGTTCTCGTGATAGCACAAAAGATACATAAATGCGCCATCCATGACTTCATAACCGCTATTCAGGAAGCCGTAGGTGCTACCCACGCCTTCAATCCAGTATTCATCAACTTCAGTTGGCGGATAACCAATATAGTACCTTCCAAGACCCAACTTCCGTCTCATGGTGCCATTCACCTCCACTTCAGATTCTTCAAGCACCATCAGTTGTTGATGCATCCAGTTCACCGTAACGGTGTCACCTACCGTAAGATTAAAGTCATATAGCAGAACCTCATCTTGGTAGTTTTGGGATATTTTTCTACGATAATATATTCTTTTATCCTCTTCGCGAACCGCTCCTGCTTTTGAAGTTCCATATTTACTTTTTGTCCAAACAAGTTTATAGTCCACTCCATCCAAGTTGATATTATCTCTAATACTTTGAATTTCAGTAAAGTAATCATTTGGATAGTTCATGGAAGCAATGTAAACTACATTCCATTTCTGACGGTCGTTGCCCTCATGAACCAAGGGGACATAGTCATCAAAATGAGGGTTTCTATAAAGCAATTCCTCGTCCTGCCAAACCTCCACCAAACGATACTCCGGTCCATTGTCTGGTTCCCACTGTATCGGGTACAACAAACTATGAGTGCATCCGATGCCTTCAATCCATTGCCAATAATAAGGATTCCCATTGTCGCAATTGGTGCCAAACCAAAGCACCTTCCTCGGGCTTCCATTGAGTGTCATTTCGGCGGTATCAAATACGACATGAGGCGATAGGCCGATTGTCTGGAAGACATCGCATATCGAGAGCGAGAAATCATACAAGGGATACTCGGTGTTCACCTCACAGTCGTAATGCAAAGGCCATGGCGCATCCATGCCATGCACAAACGACATGAAATAGCATTTGCCGTCCTCGTCCTCACGGATGCCGCCGAAGCATTCGCCTTCAATGGGATAACCCAGATGAGCGCAATTGATAACTTTCTTGTAAGCCATTTCGTTCACCACCGTATCGCCTTTGATGCCCAACTGGTAATAGGTGGAATCCTCATACAAAGAGCGGTAGAACTGCACCCAGGCCGTGTTTTCCAAGGGGAAGTCCCCTCGGATATGGTCGGCATCACGAATGCTCTTCCAATACTCTCCTCCTCCGTCGAAATACAGATGATTGTCATGGCCTTTGATGAGGAAATAGGCGTCACCGCCCGGGGCAATATCCACAAGGGGAAGGTGCTCCCCTATCTCGGTGAAATGCTCGCCATGGTCGGT
>JAFYZV010000081.1 GCA_017548525.1 Prevotella sp. | reverse complement strand
TTGAAGGAATGTTGCAATCCTTCCGTCAAGTCAGACGGCGTGAGGATATGCCCCACGTATGCTGTTCCGTATGCCCCGAGGATACCCATTGTGGACGAGAAGATAACAAGTAGAGGCATGATGGTGATGAGTCCGAGTATCTTGGGTAATATCAAATAGCTGGCAGAGTTCACGCCCATGATTTCCAAGGCATCGATTTGTTGCGTCACGCGCATCGTGCCAAGCTCTGAGGCGATGTTCGACCCTACCTTTCCAGACAGGATGAGGCACATGATTGACGAGGAAAACTCCAAGAGCATAATCTCGCGTGTGGTATATCCTGCCACCCACCGTGGCATCCAAGGACTCTCGATGTTCACTTTCATCTGGATGCAGATGACCGCGCCGATGAAGAAAGAGATAAGCAGCACGATGCCGATGGAGTTGATGCCAAGTTGCGACATCTCCTTGACATACCGTTTCCAAAACATCCGAAACCGCTCCGGGATGGAAAATGTGCGCCCCATGAGCATGAGATAACGTCCGAAGGTGGCTAATGCGTTGACGATGAACATAATCGTTATTATTTCTTCTGTTTTTTGTCGAAAAGGTCGGAGTGTGTACCCGTGTTTGTCATGATGAGGATGAACTCATCGTCATGTTGTTCCCAAATAAGCAACCAGTCAGGCTGGATATGGCATTCCCATTGCCCTCGACGGTCGCCATGTAGCTTGTGGGGTAAGTATTGGTCAGGTAACTTTCCCGTTTCTGAAAGAATTTTGATGACTTCATGTAGTAGCTGCATGTTATAGCCGCGACGTTGGCAAAGGCGCATTTCACGTTTGAATTGTCCTGTATATTTAATTCTGTACATTCCGACTATCCTAAAATCTGCTTGAACAAATCATCCACGTCTTTTGCTTCATACACCCTTCCTTCCTCAATGTCTTTTAAGGATAGTTCGTAAGCAGAGTAACGCTTGCGTCGAGGCATGGTGATGTGGCCTACGCCCTTCATGATGCTGATGGCCTTTTTGATGTCTTTCATCATTGACATGTCGTCGATGTTTACCAACATTTGGTTTTCTGCGAGTGCTATTGTTGTTTTTTCCATAATGGGTTGAATAAAGAATCTTTGTCTGCAAAGATACAATTTTTTTCCAACAAACCACTTCCATGGTAATGAAAAGTGCGAAAACAACGGGGAGGAGGCGTTATTTTTCCGCAATTATAATCATAGTGTTAGTTTTTTTCGTATTTTTGCAGACAAGTGTAATTTGCAAAAGGCTACTCACGATATGCAATCGAATCAGGAGGGAATGGTACTCCGCACGGAGGGACTGGTGAAAATTTACGGGAAACGAACCGTTGCCAACGGCGTTTCCATCAATGTCAGGCAAGGGGAAATCGTAGGATTGCTTGGCCCGAATGGGGCGGGGAAGACCACCTCTTTCTATATGACCACAGGCTTGGTGGTTCCCAATGCGGGCAAGGTGTTTCTCAATGACGAGGACATCACCGACTATCCCGTCTACCGACGCGCCCGTAAGGGTATCGGCTATCTGCCACAAGAGGCAAGCGTCTTTCGTAAATTGAGCGTGGAGGACAACATCATGGCGGTGTTGGAGATGACGGGCAAGCCCCGCCAATACCAATTGGAGAAGTTGGAGAGCTTGATTTCTGAGTTTCGCTTGGGACATGTCCGCAAGAACAAGGGCGACCGCCTCTCGGGAGGAGAGCGTCGGCGCACGGAGATTGCGCGATGTCTCGCCATCGAACCTAAGTTCATCATGCTCGATGAGCCATTTGCGGGTGTTGATCCTATCGCTGTGGAAGACATCCAACACGTGGTGTGGCAACTGAAATATCGCAACATCGGTATTCTCATTACCGACCACAACGTACAGGAAACGCTTACCATTACCGACCGCGCCTATCTTCTATTTGAAGGGAGAATCCTCTTCCAAGGCGTTCCCGAGGAACTTGCTGCCAATCCTATCGTGAAAGAAAAATACCTCGGCTCCAACTTCATCCTGCGCAAAAAGGACTTCCAGCTCATTGATGAGGAGAGGAAACAAAGGGATAATGCTAAGTAAATTTGTCCTGATGGTTTTTCCCATTATCTTTTTCACAAAAGGAGAATGTTGAGATAATCGTCTTCAATAGTCGCCATCTGTTGGTTCAGTGAGGCTATCTTGTGCGTATCTTCGTTGTTCATATCAAGTTCAAGCACCCTTTCTATATTTTCTCGGGTATCAGTAGTTCCACACGGTTAGTTGTTTCGTCATACTAAATCTTGCCGACATCGGCAAGAATTTATGTGAATATGTGAAGTCAAGCGTATGCAAAATGTCAAATAAAAGTCACGGATTGTCCCTCCATGGTTGCGTTATTTGCCACCGAACCCACTTTTGGACGAAAAAACGCCAAAAATGGCGTGTTTTGTAACGTGCTGAATACCAATGTCTTAAAAAAATAAGGCATCATTCCTTGTTTACAAATGTGGCAATTTAACAGTTTTTGGGTGGCATCTGTGCCTGAAAAATGCCTCAATTTCAGAATACGTATGCCGCATTTATGAATAATAAATGCCACATAAAAATTGTTAAATTCATGTTTTTGGTTGAAAAGTGAGAATGGAAGAGCAAAAATGACTATATGCCAACCCCCTTCCATCTCTATTTCATGTTTTTCCGCAGATGCCATTTTGTCCGTATTTTTCAATGTAAATAAATGTAAATACTTACGTTGAAACTCATTTTTTAAGATACTTACGGCGGAGGTATATAGTCATTCAAGCATCAAGTATAAAGTCAAAAAATCCAAATATTTATGCAATCGTTAGGCTTTTCGATAGAAAATGAGTACTTTTGCAGTCACTTTTCATTTGAGTGAAGAATTGCAGTATCAATAATAAAGAAAGAAGAAAGAGATGAAGATTTCATTCGAGAATCCCGACAAGGTGAATGGTTTGGTGACCCTCACCGTGGAAGAGGTAGATTACAAGGACAAAGTAGAGAAAGAATTGAAGGATCTTCGCAAGAAGGCGAACATCCCCGGTTTCCGTCCTGGCATGGTACCCATGGGGCTTATCAGGAAGCAGGCGGGCTTGCAGACGAAGATGAACATCGTGAACCGTGTGGTTGGCGAGGAACTTTACAAATATATCAAGGATAACAATATCCAGATGTTAGGCGAGCCATTGCCGTCAGAGAAGCAAGTTCCCGTGGACTTGGAGGGCGAGGCACCCTATATATTCTTGTTTGATGTGGCGGTTGCTCCCGAGTTTACCGTGGAATTGACGGGCAAGGATAAGATTGACTATTATGATGTGAAGGTGGATGACAAACTCATTGACCAGCAGATAGATATGTATGCCTCACGCTCTGGTCACAATGAGAAAGTGGAAACCTTTGAGGGTAGTGACATGCTGAAAGGCGACTTGCGCGAGCTTGATGAGGATGGCAACACCAAGGAAGGCGGCATTGAGGTGGAAGGTGCCATGATGATGCCTGAATATATTAAGGTGGAAGAACAGAAAGCCTTGTTCAATGGGGCGAAGTTGGGCGACATCATCACGTTCTGTCCCCGCAAGGCTTATCCCGACAATGATGCCGAGGTGTCATCGTTGTTGAAGATTGACCGCGATGCCGTGAAAGAGCATGAGGGTAACTTCAGCTATCAGATTCTGGAAATCAGTCGTTTTGTGAAAGCTGAGGTCAACCAGGAATTGTTCGATCAGGTCTATGGTAAGGATGCCGTGAAAGACGAGAAGGAGTTCCGCGAGCGCATTGCTGAGGGTTTGAAAGCACAATTGCAGGGCAATAGCGATTGGAAGTTTTTGCAAGATGTACGCAAGTACGTGGAAAATAAGATTGGCACATTGACCTATCCCGATGCCATCCTGAAACGTGTGATGAAGCTCAACAACAAGGATAAGGACGAGAAATATGTTGAAGACAACTACGAGCAGAGCATCAAGGAACTCACTTGGCACTTGGCTAAGGAGCAGCTTGTCGCCAAGCATGAGATCAAGATTGATGACAAAGAGGTGAAAGATGCCGCCATTGCCCAGGCTCGTGCGCAATTCGCCCAATATGGTATGACCGACATCCCCATGGAGTATTTGGAGAACTATGCCAACGACTTGCTCAAGAAGGAGGAGAATCTTCAGGGATTTGTTGACCGCGCCATTGACTCCAAGCTAATCGCCGTGTTGAAGAATGTGGTGAAACTGAATCAAAAAAGTGTCTCCCTCGACGAGTTTAATAAGCTGTTTGGATAATAATAACTTTTTTTAAGGAAAAAATTACTTTATATTTTTAGGATTACCGACTTTTTTGTTATCTTTGTTCCTAAAGAATCATTGACGACAAAAAAGTCGGTAGTTATTTAGTGTATTTATTATAGGAAAGACATGAACGATTTTAGGAAGTATGCAACCAAGCATTTGGGTATCAATAGCATGGTGCTTGATGATGTCATCAAGTCGCAAGCCCATTATCTTAACCCCTACATTTTGGAAGAACGACAATTGAACGTAACCCAGATGGACGTTTTCTCACGCTTGATGATGGAGCGTATCATCTTC
>JAFYZV010000080.1 GCA_017548525.1 Prevotella sp. | reverse complement strand
TTTTCAATTTTCAATTTCTTTTCGTATCTTTGCCGCAATATTTATGTTTTTTTAAGGTAAATGATGAGAGCATTAATACAAACTGATTTTTACTTTGAGGGTCAACGTAGCGTATATCACGGCAAGGTGCGTGATGTTTATGACATCAACGATGACCTACTCGTGATGGTTGCTACAGATAGGATTTCAGCCTTCGACGTGATATTACCCAAAGGAATTCCCTTCAAAGGACAAGTATTAAACCAAATCGCTGCCAAATTCCTCGATGCCACCCGTGACATCTGCCCTAATTGGAAACTCGCTACCCCTGACCCCATGGTGACAGTGGGTTTGAAGTGTGAAGGTTTCCGCGTGGAGATGATTATACGTGGCATCTTGACGGGGAGTGCCTGGCGTGACTACAAGAAAGGGGTACGAGAGATTTGTGGCGTGAAGCTGCCCGACGGTATGCGTGAGAACGAGCGTTTTCCTGAGCCTATCATTACACCGACAACCAAAGCCGATGAAGGTCATGACATGAACATCTCCAAGGAGGAAATCATCCGACAGGGAATTGTCAGCGCAGAGGATTATTCCGTGATGGAAGACTACACCCGAAAACTGTTTGCCCGAGGACAAGAGATGGCAGCCCAGCGAGGACTTATCCTTGTCGACACGAAATACGAGTTTGGCAAACGTGACGGACAAGTGTATCTTATCGATGAGATTCACACTCCAGATAGTAGTCGTTATTTCTATGCTGATGGCTATGAGGAGATGTTTGAGAAAGGATTGCCGCAACGACAATTGTCCAAGGAGTTTGTCAGGCAATGGCTCATAGACCACGACTTCATGAACGAACCAGGGCAGACAGTACCCGAGATGACCGATGACTATGTGAAGAGCGTGAGCGAGCGATACATCGAACTGTATGAACACATCGTGGGCGAGACCTTCCAAAAGGCAGAAGATGATGAAGACATCGCCCTGCGGATTGAGAAGAATGTCAAGAATTACTTGAAAGGAGTATAAGGAGTTTATTGAAACGGCAACACTCCTGGCACACAAACGACACATGTACAAACAAGAGCAAGTCAAACCTTACGGGGAAAAAGGGGAAAAAGGAAAATTGGTGGAACGGATGTTTGACAGCATTGCACCATCTTATGATACTTTGAACCATCGCTTGTCATGGAACATTGACAAGCGATGGCGAAACAAGGCTATCGACGCATTGTCGCCTCATCATCCGCATACCATCCTCGATATTGCCACAGGAACGGGAGACTTTGCCATCCTCGCCGCCAAGAAGCTCAATCCACAAAGGGTAGTTGGCGCAGACATATCCGAGGGTATGATGGCGGTGGGAAAGGAGAAAGTGCGTAAGGAACACCTCGAAAATGTCATCTCCTTTGCCAAAGAAGATTGCTTGAACTTGTCTTTTGACAACGAAACGTTTGATGCAGTCATCGCCGCTTTCGGCATTCGCAACTTCCAAGAACTCGACAAAGGACTTGCAGAGATGTTTCGCGTATTGAAGAAGGGAGGCCATCTGTGTGTGTTGGAGCTGACAACACCCATCCATTTCCCTATGCGACAGCTCTTTAAGATTTATTCCCACACCTTCCTCCCACTCTATGGGAAGATGATTTCACATGACAAAGGAGCGTATGACTATCTCACCGCATCCATCGAGGCATTCCCCCAAGGGGAAAAGATGATGGAAATATTAAACAAGGCAGGGTTTACAGAAACTCATTTCAAACGTCTCACGTTTGGCATCTGCACCCTATACACCGCCACCAAATAACACAAAACACAACTTAAAATCACGAAAATGGACAAATATGGATTGATTGGTTATCCTTTGGGACATTCATTCTCAATCGGTTACTTCAACGAAAAGTTTCAAAACGAGGGTATTGCTGCAGAATACATCAATTTCGAGATACCCACGATTGATGCCCTTCCCGCAGTTCTTGAATCCGCCCCAGAGTTGAAAGGGTTAAACGTGACCATCCCTTACAAGGAAAAAGTCATTGACTTTCTTGACTCCATTAGCCCCGAGGCAAGGGCGATAGGGGCCGTTAATGTCATCCGTATCACTCGCCGTGGAGGAAAAGTCCACCTCAAGGGATTCAATAGCGATGTCATCGGATTTAGGCAAAGTATCGAACCGCTGTTGGAGAAACACCACAAGAAGGCATTAATCCTCGGGACTGGCGGAGCCTCTAAGGCCATCAACCATGGTTTGAAGTCGCTGGGGTTGGAGACAGTTTTCGTGAGTCGTTACGAACGTGATGGGACTATCCAATACGACAAGATTACTCCCGAAGTCATCAAGGAATACAATGTCATCGTCAATTGTACACCTGTTGGCATGTACCCCCATGTGGATGAGTGTCCCAAGCTCCCTTACGAGGCGATGGATTACAATACCCTTCTTTATGACCTGCTCTACAATCCCGACGAGACATTATTCATGAAAAAAGGCGCAGACCATGGGGCAACGGTGAAAAACGGCCTTGAGATGTTGCTGTTACAAGCTTTCGCCAGTTGGGAGTTTTGGACTGACGACAGTTATAAATAAGTTTTAGAGTTGGTAAACATGGCAGACAACCGATATATGATGCGTGGCGTGAGCGCGGCAAAGGAAGACGTACACAACGCCATCAAGAACATTGACAAAGGACTTTACCCACAGGCATTCTGCAAAATCATCCCCGACATCCTCGGAGGTGACCCCGACTATTGCAACATCATGCATGCCGACGGTGCCGGTACCAAGTCGGCACTCGCTTACATGTACTGGAAAGAGACGGGCGACATCAATGTATGGAAAGGTATCGCCCAAGATGCCATCGTGATGAACACCGATGACTTGCTTTGTGTGGGAGCGACAGACAACATCCTCGTGTCAAGCACCATCGGGCGAAACAAGATGCTCATCCCTGGAGAGGTGATTTCAGCCATCATCAATGGCACTGACGAATTGTTGGCAGAAATGCGTGACATGGGCATTGGCATCTATCCCACGGGGGGCGAGACGGCAGATGTAGGCGACCTCGTGCGCACCATCATTGTTGACTCCACCGTGACGTGCCGCATGAAACGGAGCGATGTCATCGACAATGCCAACATCCGCCCAGGCGATGTGATTGTAGGATTGTCTTCCACAGGACAAGCCACCTACGAGAAGAGCTACAACGGCGGCATGGGGAGCAATGGTTTGACGAGTGCCAGACATGATGTATTCGCCAAATACTTAGCAGAGAGATACCCAGAGAGCTATGACCATGAAGTGCCTGAAAACTTGGTATATAGCGGCAAATACCGTCTTACCGACACCGTGGAGGGGTCTCCCATCGATGCTGGGCAACTGGTTCTCTCCCCCACACGCACGTATGCCCCCGTCATCAAACGAATCCTCGACGAGCTGCGTCCCGACATTCATGGTATGGTGCATTGCACGGGTGGTGCACAGACAAAAGTCTTGCATTTCATCAATGACAATTGCCGCGTCATTAAAGATAACATGTTCCCCATTCCCCCACTCTTCCGCGCCATCCACGAATGTTCGCAGACTGACTGGAAAGAGATGTATCAAGTGTTCAACATGGGGCATCGCATGGAAATCTATGTCCGTCCAGAGGTGGCGGAGCGGGTTATTGCCATCAGCAAGGGTTTCAACATCGATGCGCAAGTGATTGGTCACATCGAGGAGGGACCACGCAGTCTAACGATTAAGAGCGAATATGGCACGTTCGACTATTAAATCCCACAACCCATCCATCATGGGAAGACTTCTCTTTGTATTCGTCTGCACTATGCTGTTGATATCTTGCTCGACCATCGCCAGCAGCCTCGTGGAAGATATCTTCCAATATAGTATCAACGAGTCACCCAAAAACGAGGCATTATCTATCAACAACAAGACCATTGACAAGGAACGAAAACAATTGATGAAAGACGGGAAATGCCCGATTTGCAAGGGTATGGGAAAAAGTGCCGATGGCAAATATACATGCAAGGCATGTGACGGAACAGGAAAATACAATAACACCAACAACAAACAAGAATAATGGCAGAAACAACAAATAGCATATTACAGAAACTCGACGGCTTAGAAGCTCGTTTCGAGGAGGTATCGACACTCATCACCGACCCCGATGTCATCGCTGACCAACAACGTTTCGTCAAGTTGACAAAAGAATACAAAGACCTCTCCGACATCATGGATGCCCGTAAGCGTTACATCGCTTGTCTCAACTCCATCAACGAGGCGAAAGACATTCTTGCCAACGAGAGCGACCCCGACATGAAAGAGATGGCACGGGAAGAGTTGACGGAAAATGAAGCATTGCAACCGAAATTGGAAGAGGAAATCAAGATAGCCCTTGTTCCAAAAGACCCCGAGGATGCCAAGAACGTGCAGATGGAAATTCGCGCCGGCACGGGTGGCGACGAGGCATGCCTCTTCGCGGGCGACCTCTTCTTGATGTATAAGAAGTATTGTGATACAAAGGGATGGACACTAAGCGTCACGAGCGAAAGCCCTGGTGCCGTAGGTGGGTTCAAAGAGATAGACTTCGCCGTGAGCGGGGCGGATGTCTATGGCACGTTGAAATACGAGTCGGGCGTTCACCGTGTGCAACGTGTCCCCGCCACGGAGACGCAAGGACGTATGCACACCAGTGCGGCAACAGTTGCCGTATTGCCAGAAGCGGATAAGTTTGAGGTGCATATCAACGAGGGCGAAATCAAATGGGACACCTTCCGTTCATCGGGTGCGGGCGGCCAAAACGTCAACAAAGTAGAGTCGGGTGTGCGTCTGCGCTATATGTGGAAGAATCCCAACACGGGCGAGACGGAGGAAATCCTCATCGAATGTACCGAAACACGTGACCAACCCAAGAATAAGGAACGTGCCTTGTCACGTCTACGCACCTTCATTTACGACAAGGAACACCAGAAATACATGGACGACATCGCCAGTAGGCGCAAGTCGCTCGTCTCCACGGGCGACCGCAGTGCGAAGATCCGCACCTACAACTTTCCGCAAGGGCGTGTCACCGACCACCGCATCGGCTACACCACCCACGACCTCCAAGGCTTCCTTGGCGGCGACATCCAATCCATGATTGACGCACTCACCGTGGCAGAGAATGCCGAGCGCATGAAAGAAACAGAACTATAGTACCGTTTGTTGCGGCAATGCCGCAACAAACATAACCCCAATAACACCATGAACAAACAAGAACTCATCCATCAAATCTTCACGAAGAAGAGTTTTCTTTGCGTCGGACTTGACACCGACCCAAGGAAAATACCCACGTGTATCATTGACCGATACGACCCCGTTTTTGAATTTAACAAGGAAATCATTGATGCCACCGCCGCCTATTGCGTTGCCTACAAGCCCAACCTCGCCTTCTATGAGTCGATGGGCATCAAGGGATTGGAGTCTTTCAAGAAGACCGTGGAATACATTAAGGAGAAGCATCCACACCATTTCATCATCGCCGATGCCAAACGCGGCGACATCGGAAACACCTCTTCGATGTACGCCCGCACATTCTTTGGTGAATACGACATCGATGCCGTGACCGTCGCTCCTTACATGGGAGAGGATAGCGTGACACCTTTCCTCGAATACGAGGGCAAATGGGTTGTCCTCCTTGCACTCACCAGCAACAAGGGATCGCATGACTTCCAACTGATGGAGGATGCCAACGGCGAGCGCCTCTTTGAAAAAGTGTTGCGCAAATCGCAAGAATGGGGCAACACGGAGAACATGATGTATGTCGTGGGAGCCACACAAGGCAAGATGTTTGAGGATATCCGCCGCATCGCACCCAACCATTTCCTGCTCGTTCCCGGAGTGGGAGCGCAAGGCGGAAGCCTACAAGAGGTCTGCAAATATGGAATGACGGACGATTGTGGACTGTTGGTAAACTCATCCCGTGGCATCATCTATGCTGACCACACCGAACTGTTCGCCGAGGTGGCAGGCAACAAGGCACGAGAGCTTCAGCAAGAGATGGCTATCGAACTGGATAGAATCCAACATTGAGACAAGTAGCTACCTCCACAAGATAGTACTTTTTTACATCATCATATCATTTGATGCAATTTTATTTTGGCTATAGCCGCAAACCTTTTCGGCTATAGGCGCAAGGTCTTTTGCCCTTAGCCGAAAAGTGATAAATGTGGCATTTGTTCCCTATCAATGATTCGTTTAGCACCGATAGATGCAACATTTACAACCAGCAAGCAACATCAAAACTGCACTTTTTCGAATGCCATCAAGCCATTATTCAGTTTTTTGATGTACCTTTGCACCCGCAAATGAACGAATCAAAGATTATCCACGACCCCGTATTCGGGTTTATCAAGATTCCACGTGGGCTATTGCTCGACAACGTGAAGCATCGGCTATTCCAGCGTCTCTCACGCATCAAGCAATTAGGATTGGCATCCGTGGTGTATCCCGGGGCGCAGCATACGCGGTTCCAACATTCCCTCGGTGCCTTCCACCTGATGAGCGAGGCATTATTATCCTTGTCTCAAAAGGGAATATTCATATTCGATAGCGAGGCTGAGGCATTGAAAGCCGCCATCTTGATGCACGACATCGGCCACGGTCCTTTCTCCCATGTCTTGGAAAACACACTCATCACGGGCATTTCCCATGAAGAGTTATCACTTATGATGATGGAGGAAATCAACCAAGAGATGAATGGCGCACTCAATCTTGCCATCAGTATCTTCAAGGACGAGTACCCCAAACGATTCCTCCACCAGCTCATATCCAGCCAGCTTGACATGGATCGGCTCGACTATTTGCAGCGCGACTCCTTCTTCACCGGCGTTGTGGAGGGCAACATTGGGGCAGCTCGCATCATCAAGATGCTCAATGTGGTGGACGACAACATCGTGGTGGAACGCAAGGGTATCTATTCCATCGAGGACTACCTTGTCACTCGCCGACTGATGTATTGGCAAGTGTACCTACACAAGACCGCCGTCGCCTACGAGAAAATCCTCGTCAACCTCCTCTCACGCGCCAAATACCTTGCCGAGAGGGGAGCAGACCTCTTCGCCCCACCCCATCTCAAGTACTTCCTTTACAACCAAATAGATGCCTCGCATTTCCAAAAAGATGGTGTGGCAATGGTCAATTACGGCCTCCTCGACGACAACGACATCTGGTGCAGTATCAAGGTTTGGAGCCAGAACGACGATAAAATCTTGTCTATCCTATCCCAAGACCTCCTGACGAGAAACATCTTCCACGTCGAAGTAAGGGATGAACCGATTGGCAGTGATGAGATTCAACAAATCAAGCAAGCCATCATGGACCGTATGGACGTAACAGAGGAAGAGGTTTCCTACCTCATGAGTGTCAACACGATACAGAAAGACATGTACGACATACACGATGAGAACATCTCTATCTTGGACAAAAATGGGGAAATAAAGGACATTTCCGAGTCGTCGGAAATACTGAATATTACCTTATTATCCCAAAAAAATCCCAAATATTACCTATGTTATCAACGTATATGAATTAAAATTGCTATATTTGCAGAATTAAATCAAACAAAGCAAGATTGACATGGAGTTTACCGCAAAGCAAATCGCTGGTTTTATTCAAGGGAAAGTGGAAGGCGACGAAAATGCCACCGTCCATACTTTCTGCAAGATTGAAGAAGGAAAACCAGGTGCCATCTCTTTTCTCTCCAACCCCAAATACACACATTATTTGTACAATACAGATGCCAGCATCGTTCTCATCAATGACGACTTGGTGTTGGAAGAACCCGTCAAAACCACACTCATCAGAGTGAACAACGCTTACGAGTGCGTGGCAAGACTCTTGCAAATGTATGCGGCAAGCCAACCCAAGAAGACGGGCATTGACCCATTGGCATTCATTTCGCCCAACGCCAAGATTGGGGAGAATTGCTACATCGGTGCTTTTGCCTTTGTCGGTGACGGAGTGGAGATTGGTGAAGGTAGCCAGATTTATCCCCATGTATATGTAGGCGATGGCGTGAAGATAGGCAAGAATGCCCTACTCTACCCCAATGTGACTATCTATCATGGTTGCCGATTGGGCAACAATGTCACCATCCATGCTGGGAGTGTTATCGGCGCAGATGGCTTCGGCTTTGCACCGACCCCCGAAGGTTATGACAAGATACCACAAATTGGCATCGTCACCATCGAGGATGACGTGGAGATAGGTGCCAATACGTGCATCGATCGCTCCACCATGGGCAGTACCACGATACACAAAGGGGTGAAGCTTGACAACCTTATCCAAGTGGCACATAACGTTGAGGTGGGTGCCAACACCGTCATGGCATCACAATGTGGCATCGCGGGAAGCACGAAAGTTGGCGAGTGGTGTATGTTTGGTGGGCAAGTGGGCATGGCAGGGCATATCTCCATTGCCAACCATACCAACGTTGGTGCACAGGCAGGCATCACGGGCAGCGTGAAGACAGAGGACACTACTATCATCGGATCGCCCGCTTGGGACGCTAAAGGCTTTATGAAATCGGCAGCCATCTTCCGTCATTTGCCCGATATGTACCAACAGATCAACGACTTGAAGAAAGAAATAGAATTGTTGAAGCAACAAGAGAATTAACAAGAATTCAAGATGGAAACATCCAAACAGAAAACATTGAAAGGCAGTTTCTCGCTCTTTGGCAAAGGACTGCACACGGGGCTGAACCTCACTGTGACCTTCAACCCCGCACCCGAGAATACAGGCTATCGCATTCAACGCATAGACATGGAGGGCGAACCCATCATTGAAGCCATCGCGGAACATGTGGTTGACACACAACGTGGCACCGTCCTCTGCAAGGGCGAGGCGCGTGTCTCTACTGTGGAACACGGCATGGCGGCTCTCTATGCCTTAGGCATCGACAACTGCCTCATCCAAGTGAATGGTCCAGAGTTTCCCATCCTTGACGGCTCTTCCATCATGTATGTGAAGAAGATACAGGAGGTAGGCATCGAAGAGCAAAACGCCCAGAAAGACTATTATATCATCCGCAAGAAGATAGAGGTGAAAGACGAGACAACAGGGTCGTGCATCACCATCCTCCCCGATAACCAGTTCAGCATCACGGCGATGTGCTCGTTTGAATCGAAGTTTATCAACAGCCAGTTTGCTACGCTCGATGATGTGAGGAAATTCCCCGATGAGATTGCGCCCGCCCGCACCTTCGTTTTCGTGAGAGACATCGTTCCCCTCTTGGAAGCCAACCTCATCAAGGGCGGCGACTTGGACAATGCCATCGTCATCTATGAGCGCGAAGTGACACAAGAGAAACTGGACCAACTCGCCGACGTGCTGAAGGCTCCTCACATGGATGCCACTAAGGTGGGATATATCCAAAACAAACCATTGATGTGGGAGAACGAATGCACCCGCCACAAGCTGCTCGATGTCATTGGTGACATGGCTCTCATCGGCAAACCCATCAAGGGGCGCATCGTGGCAACCCGTCCTGGACATACCATTAACAATAAGTTTGCCCGTCTCATGCGCAAGGAAATCCGCAAACATGAGGTACAAGCCCCCATCTATGACCCCAACGAAGAGCCTATTATGGACAACATCCGCATCCGCGAGTTGCTTCCGCACCGCTATCCCATGCAATTGATTGACAAGATTATTGCTATGGGTTCCAACAGCATTGTTGGCGTGAAGAACGTGACCAGCAATGAGCCGTTCTTCGTAGGACATTTCCCCCAAGAGCCAGTCATGCCCGGTGTACTCCAGATTGAGGCAATGGCACAATGTGGAGGGTTGTTGGTGTTGAGCCAAGTAGAGGAGCCAGAGCGTTGGTCCACATACTTCTTACGCATCGAAGAGGCTAAATTCAAGCAGAAAGTTGTCCCTGGCGACACCCTTCTGTTCCGTGTGGAGTTGCTCCACCCCGTCCGCCACGGTATCAGTTCGATGAAAGGATACATATTCGTGGGCGACCAAGTGGTGTCAGAAGCCACCTTCACCGCCCAAATCATTAAAAACAAATAACATCACAAGACATGAACCAAATCAGCCCCATGGCATTTGTCCACCCTGATGCACAACTGGGTGACAACAACATCATAGGACCATTTTGCTATATTGACAAGAACGTCATCATCGGAGATAACAACGTATTCCAAAACAGTGTCACACTGAACTATGGTTGTCGCTTGGGAAACAACAATGAGGTGTTCCCTGGTGCCAGCCTCTCCACCAAGCCGCAAGACCTGAAATTCAAGGGTGAGGACAGCCTTTGCGAAATTGGCGACAACAATAGCATACGTGAAAACGTGACGATTTCAAGAGGAACGGCATCTAAAGGCACCACCAAAGTTGGCAACAACAACCTTTTGATGGAGAACATGCACATCGCCCACGATTGCGTGATAGGCAATGGCTGCATCATCGGCAACTCCACGAAATTCGCGGGAGAGGTCATCGTGGACGATTTCGCCATTATCTCCGCCACTGTTCTTGCCCACCAGTTCTGCCGGGTGGGTAGCTACGTCATGATCCAGGGCGGTAGCCGCTTCTCGCAAGACATCCCACCATATATCATCGCGGGTAAAGAACCCATCCGCTATGCGGGTGTCAATCTCATCGGGCTGCGCCGTCGCGGTTTCTCCAAGGACACCATCCAGAACATTCACGATGCCTACCGCATCATCTACCAAGGCACCAACACCCGTGCCGATGCCTTGAAGGAAATCAAGGAAGTGATACCGATGTCACCCGAAATACAATACATCATCGATTTCATCGAAAAGTCTGAACGTGGCATCATCAAATAAGAACACGCTCATCGTCATACTCGGCCCCACGGGAGTTGGCAAGACAGAAACTTGCCTTCGTGTTGCCGAGTATTTTCATATCCCCATCATCAATGCCGACTCACGGCAAATTTTCGCAGAATTGCCAATCGGGACTGCTGCACCCACTGTGGAACAACAGTTGCGAGTCAAACATTTCTTTGTAGGAAGTCTTCATTTGGAAGACTATTATAGTGCGTCAATGTATGAGCAAGACGCTCTCGCCGTCATTGAACAGCAACTCCAAGAGCAGGGTATCGCCCTTATGTCTGGTGGGTCCATGATGTATATTGATGCCGTGTGCAATGGCATTGATGACATACCGACCGTCAATGACGAGACACGCGAGACCATGAAACGACGCTTGCAAGAGGAAGGGTTGCCCACATTGGTGGAAGAGTTGCGGCAACTTGACCCCGAACACTATCAGATTGTAGACAAGAACAATCCCAGACGCGTCGTCCATGCGCTCGAGATTTGCCATCAGACAGGGAAGACCTATACCTCCTTCCGCACAAACCAAGTGAAGGAACGCCCATTCCGTATCATGAAGATTGGTCTGAACAGACCGCGAGAGGAACTATACGACCGCATCAATCGACGGGTGGACGAGATGATGCGGCAAGGATTGGAGGAGGAGGCGCGGCATGTCTATCCCAAACGCCACCTCAACTCTCTCAATACGGTGGGCTATCGCGAGTTGTTTGATTATTTCGATGGTCATTGCACTCTTGAAGAGGCGGTATTCAAAATCAAGTCGAACACCCGCTGCTATATGCGGAAACAACTCACGTGGTTCAAGAAAGACGGGACAATCCGCTGGTTTTCACCCGATAACATTGAAGAAATCCTAAATTATATCACTAATTCACAATAATTGTTGGCTTTTTTCGTATATTTGTAAATAAATCTTTTGAACAATGGCTATGGTGAAGAAAATCCTTCTTTGGTGCAAAGACAAAATAGTGGGTATCGGCAGATGGTACGCAAGGTTATACAAGGGGAAAGCATGGTATGTCAAACTCATCGTCGGAATTCTTTCCTTCTTACTTGCCTTCATCATTTATTTGTGCATGGTAGACATCAATTTCCTCGGACTCTTCGGGAAGTCACCTGGATACAAGTCGGGCATCAGCGACCCACAGACAAGCCAAGCATCGGAAATATATAGCGCAGACGGGAAATTGATAGGCAAATATTTTAACGAAAACCGCACTCCTGTCAAATACGAAGACGTGAACCCACAATTCTGGAAAGCACTCATCGATACCGAGGACGAGAGATTTTATAGCCACTATGGCATTGACCCCATCAGTTTATTGGGAGCGGTGAAAGACGCTGTCCTCCACAACGATGCACGTGGCGCATCAACCATCACGCAACAATTATCCAAGAACCTGTTTCGTATGAGAACCCAATACTCCACAGGACTATTGGGAAAGATTCCTGGTCTTCGGATGCTCATCATGAAGACCAAGGAATGGATTGTCGCCACCAAATTGGAAACGCTCTTCGATAAAGAAGAAATACTGACCATGTACGCCAACACAGTGGACTTCGGCAGCAACTCCTTCGGCATCAAGACGGCTTGCAAAACCTATTTCAACACGACACCTGCCAAGTTGACCGTTGACCAAGCAGCCATTCTTGTGGGAATGCTTAAGGCGACAACTTATTACAACCCCATATCACACCCCGAGAATTGCCTACAACGCAGGAACGTGGTACTTTACAACATGGTCACTCACGGTGACTTGACGAAAGAGGCTTTCGACTCACTCTCGCAAAAACCTATCCAGTTGGACTACAAGGTAGAGACCAACTACGACGGGCAAGCCACGTATTTCCGCGAGGCGGTGGCTGACAACCTCAAGGACTGGTGTCGTGACAACGGCTATGACCTATATAGCAGCGGACTAAAAATTTACACCACTATTGATACGCGCCTACAGAAATATGCCGAGGATGCGGCAAGAAGCCAGATGCAACAATTGCAACAAAACTTCAAGAGCCATTGGGGGAGCATGGATCCTTGGCGTGATGAACACGGGAAACTGATTCCCGACTTCATTGAGAATATCGCCAAAAGGACAGAGCATTACAAATATCTTAGTACCCAATTCCCCGATGACCCCGACTCCATCGACTATTACCTCAACCTACCCCATACCGTCAAGGTGTTTGACTACGAGAAGGGTGAAGTAGAAAAGGAATTGTCCACCATGGACTCCATCCGCTATATGGTGAGCTTCATGCACTGCGCCTTTGTTGCCATGGAGGCACAGACGGGTGAGGTGAAGGCTTGGGTGGGCGACATCGACTTCAACACATGGAAATATGACAAGGTGACAGCATCCAGACAGCCTGGTTCCACGTTCAAGCTCTTCGTTTATACCGAGGCGATGAACCAAGGATTGACCCCTTGCGATAAACGCCGCGACGAACCCATCTCCCTCAAGGCATACGACCCCGTCAAGAAACAAGAGGTGACATGGCGACCCCACAACGCCAACGGCTACTTCACTTGGGACTCATTGACGTTGAAACGAGCATTCGCTCAAAGCATCAATTCCGTAGCTGTTAGGTTAGGACAAGAAATGGGTATCAAGCGAATAGCGGAGACCGCCCACAAAATGGGCATCAAGTCACACTTGGATGAGACACCATCAATGGCATTGGGATCGTCAGATGTCAACCTCCTTGAGATGGTCAATGCGTATAGTGTGATAGCAGATAATGGCAAGCACCATAATCCGATATTGGTGACGAAAGTCGTTGACAAGGATGGCAACGTGGTCTATTCGGCGGCAACCACCACCGAGCAGGTCATCCCTTACAATAGTGCCTTCTTCATGCAGGTATTATTACAAGGTGGACTGAAAGAGCGCGGCGGAACATCCGTTGCCCTCAATGGATACATGGGCAATCATCCCGATTGTGAGTGGGGCGGTAAAACAGGTACATCCAACAACCATTCAGATGCCTGGTTTATGGGTGTCAGCCCCAAATTGGTGGTCGGCGCATGGGTAGGAGGTGAGTACCGAAGCATCCATTTCCGCACGGGGGCATTGGGACAAGGTAGTCGAACAGCACTTCCTATCTGCGGCAAGTTCCTCAATTCGGTATTGGGCGACCCCGCTTTCAAGCACTACCATGCCAAGTTCGACCCACCCAAAGACCCCGACATCACGAAGGACATGTATGAGCAATGTGTCACCTATTACACGCCACGCTACTACAATTACCGTCCGAGCAATAACCGACTGATTGCCGATGAGGAAATCGTCTTGGACGAAAACGGCAACCCAGTCGCCCCGCCAAAGGTGGAATCCTATGAGAATGGCTCGGATGAGCCGAACATCTATTATGATGAATACTAATTGCAACATATTAATCATTCAAAAAAATAGAGGTGGCACAATTGCTACCTCTATTATTTGCAGTATCTTTGCATCCGTCAACCTGAAATAAACACAATGAATTTGCAATAAAACAAAATAATAACAATTATCTTTATGCTTTTTATTTATAAATGTGTATATTTGCAAAAACAATTTATTAACTAACTTTTTTATTGACATGAAAAGAATACTCCTTTCCTGCTTGCTGCTTATTATAGCAATGACAAGCAACGCCCAGATATTAAAGGGCGACATGAACGATGACGGGATAGTGACGATGAGCGACGTGGTATCATCAGTAAATGTAGTTCTCGGCAACCAACCGAAGACATACATCTCTATCAATGACATGGTGGACCCTTATTTGGTGGACAATAGCAAAATCATCGGTACTTGGTACAAGAGCAAGAACGAAACGATTACATTCAACGCTGATAACACAACCAACTATTCTGATGCGGTAAAATATGGATACCAACCAAATCTTGGTCGTGTGTTACTCTACAATTCCTTTGGATTGCCTTATAAAAAGGTAGATGTTGCCTTTGCCCCTGGCGATACATTGTTCCTTGATTATGTCGTATACACCAAAACGCAACCTGAGTTTTCAGGTGTCATTGATGGCCATGGCTATATCGATCTGGGCTTGACCAGCGGTACTCTGTGGGCAGCGACGAATATCGGGGCAACTAAACCCGAGGCCGATGGCGAACACTTTGCTTGGGGTGAGACAACCACCAAGAATGAATACACATGGGAAACCTACACTTATTGCGAGGGCAGTTATGATGCTATAACAAAGTATTGCACCAATAGTGATTATGGTTATAACGGTTTCACTGATGGTATGGACGAATTACTGCCTGAGGATGATGCAGCTTACATACACTGGGGTAACCTTTGGCGAACACCTTCAGATGCCATGTGGGCAGAATTAGAGGCAGAGTGCGATTGGGTATGGACCACCCTAAACCGTACAAATGGTTACGTGGTGACCAGCAAGGTAAACGGTAATTCAATATTCCTTCCTGCCGCAGGCGTGTTGTATAGAAATTTGATTGGGAACCGCACTCACCATGGTTACTACTTGTCTCGTACGCTCACCCCTGGTTATCCAAACTTCATCCGCATGGAGGAATTTGATAAGACCATTCACCAAAACGCCTCCTATTATCGCTATAGCGGACTCTCTGTCCGTCCCGTTCTATCCATATCCAATTGAGCGAGAATTATAACGCATAAATTCTTAATGCCTAATGCTTAATGGGTTTGCGTCAGATGACCACTAAGCATTAGGCATTAATAAATATTTGACATCATCTGGTCAATGACAGTTTCACGCTGAGTCCGAAGTCTTGTGTGGTGGTAGGATAGCTGCTGGAGGAAAGGAGCGGCGTGTTGGTCTGGCGATCGAAATAGAAACTCATGGTGAGGAGTTTCGAGAGGGTGTAGTCTGCCATGAAAGACAGTTTGAACGCCGTATTACCCGACGATGCAGAGCTGGTCATGGTGGCGATGTCTCGCGTGATGGCGGCTTGCTTGCGGAGACTGAGGTCAAGACGGAGATTAAGGTCGTGATTCACTTGCGTCTTTCCTCGCGTAGTTGTGGTCTTGCTTTTTTGGTCTTCCTCGTCATTCCCCTTCTTTCCCTTTCCTTTCACGGCACGGTGGTTGCCTCCACCAAAGAAGTTGAAGTTATTAATCTTATAGCCTGCGCCAATCACCCAGTCCTTACTCACCGACTCATTGATTTGTATGCTCGTCATACTGAGCGTCAGTACTCGTGTGGTACGATACTCCAGCTTACATGTCATATTGTTGAGCAATGTCACATCCAATCCCAACAAAGGCGAGAACGATTCATTGATGCTCACCGTGGAGACGTTGTACATCGAGCTTGGCACGGGGTTGCCCGTCGTGGCATCGGTCACGAATCCCAACCCATTCATGTATTCCATGAACGTGCTATACGAACTATAGGAGCCAACAGCATAGATACTCTTGTAGGAGTGGTTGAGGTTGACACTCTTGAAATAGTTGCGGAACCACGGCAACTTACCCAACCCACTGTATCGGAGGTTCCAGTTGGGCAATAGCCTTGACAACGACGGGAAGAGCGACAAGGAATTGCCTCCCATGCTTGTATAGGATGCGAGGAATGCGGGAACCATCACATCGGAGCTATACATGTTGACTGTTCCATTTTCGGGGTTATAAGTCTTGCCCGCCAACGGTGTCCCCGCAGGATAGACGCTATTGGCATATTGCGCCTCCACACGGTCGCGGAACGCTGGCAGTGAGTTGCAGAAGTTCTCAAAGCTCTTGCTCTTATAGCCATTATTGGCATTGCCCATCCCCTCAAAAGCACTCTTGAGTGAGAGAGTGGTCATGGTGAACGTACCACTCTGTGTGGTGGGATTGCCTTGGTACATATATTGCACGCTCTTGGCAGTGGTTTGTGTGCGGGCAGCATTAAGGTCAATCTTGAAATTCTTAACTGGCTCGACGGTCATGCGCAATTGCAGATCCTCCGTCTTGTTGGAGGTGGCGGGTGTGGCTACCGAATCGCTCATCAGCAACCAATTGTTCTCACGCGCCTTCTCAATATATGAGTCGCCCACGAAGCCGAAGGCATAATCCAATCCCGGTGCCATGGTGCTTGTCTTCCGCGTCTGTCCAAAGGCATTGCCAACGATGGGCATGAATCCCGGGAGGGCAAGTGAATAATTGTTGCGATACGACAAGCTGACGTTTCTCACCATCATCAGTGCGCGGGCAACACATTGAGTCGTTTTATACCATCCCTTGTCATCGAGTGGCTCCTTGGGCGTCACCGTCACCTTAATCTTCAGTGCGGAGTCTACCTTGCTGATAATCTTGATCTTGTTGTCGTCCACCTTCTTGTATTTCACGGGGTAAGTCTTGCCGTCCTCGGTCTTGGCAGACACGATGAGCCGCTTAGACTTCTTTCCATGGTTCACCTCGATGGTGGTATCTGGCAGGAGCGTAATCTCTTTCTCAAAGCCTTTCTTGTTCTTGGGCAGTTCCTTTTGCTTGTTGTCCTTGGGGTTCTTGGCATCTTTCCCATCATCGGGGGTCTCGCCTCCCTCGCCCTTTGCCTGTGCCAACTTGCGCTCTTTCTCAGCTTTCTTTTTCTGCTCGCGCTCCTTGCGCTCCTTTTCTATCTGGCTACGGCTCGGCTCCTTGTTGAATCGCTCATTGGCTTTCTTCAAGAACGGGAACTGGTTATAAAGTTTTTCCAGATTGAATGTACCATTGATATTCAAGGTACGGTCGGTGGAAATGGTGTTCCCCAATGATGTGCCATCCTCCAAGTCTGTACCTCTCACCCATTTATATGACGATTGGTAGGAAATATCTGAGTTGAGCCAGTCGAAGATGGGGATGAGGTTCAACGGTAGTTGGTAGGAAGCCTTGAAATTCTGGTTGTAGTCTAATGGCGAGCCAAAATGCTTGATGCTCGTCCACACGGAGTCTTTCCATGCTTGGTAATGGTCGGCATAGAGGTCTTTGTTGATGGGCGTATACGGCTCTTCTATCTCGGCATGGGTGGCACTACTGAAGTCGGCGTGTAGGTTCTTGGTCAAGTCCCATCGGATGGAGAACTCCCTATTCCACAGGAATTGCTCGCTGAAGGTCAAAGGCAATTGCGACCCGCCGAGGTCTTCCATGTCGCGCTCTTGCAATTCATGGTAGATACGGCTGATTTCAGTGTTGAATCCCACGCTCTGCGGCAACCAGTTAAGCCCAAACTTCTTCAAGATGTCAAAGTATTTCGACTTGCTCTTGATTTTCTTGAACGGCTCCAAGGGCTTGAACACGGGTGTCCAATTATACGCCATGGAACCACGCCAAGTGTCATCGTTCTCATAAACGGTGGTCTCGCCGCTCGTGTGCCGATGTGAATGACTGTAAGAGAACGAGAAGTTTGCGGGGTCGATGGGTGTAGGGTGGCGTTTGTTTTGAATGCCGACGCGGACATTTGACAAGGAGAAGTTGGTGTTGACCGTCTCGGTGACAGCGATATTTTCCAACGAGTCGCGCTCATGTTGCGACTCCATGGCATCGAGAGCCTCCTTCAGTCTCATGTCCGTATCGAGGGGATTGTACTTGGGGCTGCTCCTATCCTTGGAGATAGAGTAATACAAGGGGGCTGTGACTTTCGCCTTGTCGGGGAAGAACTTACCCAACTCGAAATTAGTGGTGAGGGTATAGCTCTGCTGGTCTTCCATACTTCGCGAAGCCACTCCCTCCTCCAAGCCGCCAAAGCCCTCTGACACATACCGTCCCTGCACGTTGACGGTACCGAAGTCAGACAGTTGCACGTTGAAGTTGCCTTGTGCTGCCCATCCTCCCTCGTTGTTGTATTCCTTCAGTCGAAGCTCGTTCACCCAGACCTCCCCACTCTTTTGGTCACTACTGAGGTTGCGCACACCAATCACCATCGTTTTCACCTCTCCCAATGAGGGGTTACCCATCACGCTAATCTTGTTATTGGGTTTGTCGTTATCGTATGCGGTAAAGACGCGGTTATACGATGCCAAGCCCTCTGCCTTAGCTCTGTTACGGTCTCTCTTCACTTGCGTAAAAAGATCGAGGGGGATGTCAAGCATGTTCTCCTCAGGCCAAACGGCAACACATCCCGCATACGAATAGGTATCATAATAGCCGGGGGGCGTGAGTTTCAAGGGAATCTCATACTCATAGTAATTGCTCTTATAGTCGCTACCCAAACGGATGAACACTGCCAGTTGGTTATCGGCGAGATTGGTGACATTTTGCTCCATGGCATTGGCATGGACAAACATCTGTATACGTTTGTATTGGCGGAGGTCTTGCACGGTGTTCTTATAGACCGCCTTCGACTCGCCGTTGCTGAGGTTGGTCACCACGAAGTCAAGAGCTTGCTCATTGCTCTGTACCAACTGGGTGTTCTGTGGGTCGAGGGCGCGGCTGATACCTGGTGGCAACACATAGTTGACGGGAGTCTTGTCGTTATTCTCCTCAATGTTGACGGAGCTAACAGACATCTGTCCCGTCTGTGCCGCCGTGTTGTCTAAGTTCTGTTGGTAGATACGCCATTC
>JAFYZV010000079.1 GCA_017548525.1 Prevotella sp. | reverse complement strand
ATTTCTCTTCTTGCGTACAAACATGCCGCAAAGGTACACAAAAAAATGCTTGCGCCACCCAAATCACCTCAAAAACTAATCGTAACTGCTTGATTATCAAATACCGTTTTTTTGAATTTGAAAAATCGACAAAGTCAGGAGGATAATAATCCCCACTTGGATTTACCATTTTGTTTTCAACAACTATGGTAAATTCTTTTATTGGATAGACAAGTCATCCATTCGCCATGATTGCAAGTCTGCGCATCCCAATAACCAAGAACGATATGAGATGTGCCTTGTCACCATCGCCTATAATAACGACCAACTTATTTCAAAGCAAATTGAGATGGTCAAGAAACATGTCAAAGACCCTCATTACCAACTATTGATTGTAGACAACTCTACAGACAAGACTAAACGTAAGAAAATTCAAGATGTATGTTCACATCATCAAATTGAGTACATTTCTATTCCATTCACATTCAGGCAAAAAGTGTGCAAGTTGTTCAAATGGGGCGGAATGTCACATGGATTGGCACTAAATTGGTCTTTTTATCACGTTATATACCATAAGAGACCTAAATATTTTGCCCTGTTAGACCACGATATTTTCCCCATCAATGATTGTAACCTGACTGAAAGGCTCAGTGGTTTGGATTTCTTCGGTGTTCGCAGAGAACGCGATAAATACTGGTATCTTTGGCCAGGATGGAGCCTTTTCAACTTTGATGCCATCGTTGACAGGCATCCCAATTTCCAACCACACTTCACCAAGACAACTTATCTTGATAGTGGTGGTGGTAACTATTTCAAAATCTACCAAAACTATGCAATCAATACAATACCATTCCCCAATGTTAAAACTCATCGCCTCAAGAAAACCGAGGGATTATGGACGTGGAACGATGTGTACCACAGCGATTGCATACAATTCATTGACGATAGTTGGCTTCATGTCATCAATGGATCCAATTATTGTCACTTTGCGGGGAAAGACGACATGGTGAGGAAAATCATAAACAACATTCACTTATTTGAAAGAGAATAGTCAACGTTCTTCATGATAATAATACCAATAGGTATTGCCATAGACATCGCGTAGTCTATTGACTCTCTTTGTCTTATCGGAAATCTGTTTCTCCAACTTCAGGTAGTCTTGGTAATCAGCATCCATCACCTCATCGTCAAACTTCACAGGATGTTGCGCATGAAGATAATTATATAAGGTCAATGCCTCGCGATAATGCCGTGGCAACGTCTCCGTCAAATCGTAATATTTTACAACGTTGGCAACAAAATCATCCAAATTCCTATCCAATAAGTAGGCACACAACATATATTCAGTAGCTGGACGCTTGTCGAGGTTATGCATCATGATAGTTGCCATGTACTTGCGAAACGGTGTGTTCCTCGTAACCACCAAGTTACCAAGATGTGCATAGATATTCTGCTTGTCAAACAACAATGTCTTGACATGATTGCCATTGGGAAGGAGCGCATCTGCCCCCCCACAAATGGGATATTGGAACAGGGCATCGCCCAACTTTCCCTTGCGTGACATGGCGTAAGCCCGCAACATCATCAACGAGCTGTCGCATACCAATGACCGACGACCTACCTGCAAAGCCGCATCATATTTCCCCTGGGCGAGATACCATTCCACTTTGAGGCGATAATGGAAAGGCGTATCGGCATTCCCAATACCCCCCACGATGAGCATCATCAAGAACAACATCAAGAGATTGACCCACATTGGCTGCGTGAAGAAGCCCCTACCCACCTTGGACGGTTCATAGAAGCCAAACGACTTAACCAACCAACACACCACAGCAAATATCAGCAACAACAAGGGAAGCACCCATACCCAAGAGCCAAACGACACCCCTTGATCCACACTTGTACCCACCGACGTGAGAAAAGCCAACGCCAACATTGACGGGAAATAGGTCAAGGCATGGGTATACGTAGTCATCTTGGCAACCGATGATACGCCCAATTGCAATAGGAGCAATGCTAACGTAATCAGTAAAGCCCCCACCATGCGCGAATACTGTGTCTTGCCTCCCGACAACACGTGTTGTGCAACCGTCAACACGTCTGTCTGGTAATAGTATAAATATACAAAAGAGAAAATGCAAAATAGGGCGGCACAGGCGACACGTATCATCGCCGTGCCACTCCTTTTGGTTCGATTCTTCATCAGTTTTTCTTCAAGACGACTGCCGAGCGGGCAGGTATATATAATTTCAGCCACTCCTTGTGGTCTTCCACATAGAGTGGGTCATAGTTGGTGAAGTGTGTCACCGCGTCATCGGCAAAGCCATTACCACCAAATTCCTTCGCATCGGTATTCAGCACTACGTCGTAAGACCCCGTAGGTACCAAGAACCCATAATCCGTATAGGAACGTGTCGGTGAGAAATTGAACACAAATACCAAGTCGCCACGCATGAAAGCAAGGATTTGGTCGCCATCATTGTGCCAAATCTCCTGTACAGGTGTCTTGTTAAAGTTTTTCTCACCCTTCACCACCTTCAACATCTCACGGTCGAAGTCGCCTAACCAATGATAGCAAAGCTCTTTGTTGTCAACCAAGTTCCATTGCCTCCGCGCATACTTGTGGCTCCAACCGTTGCCCTCACGTGGGAAGTCAATCCACTCTGGATGCCCAAACTCATTGCCCATGAAGTTTAGGTAGCCGCCATTGATAGCAGCGAGCGTCACCAAGCGTATCATCTTATGCAAGGCGATACCACGATGCGCCATCTCATTCTCATCGCCTTTCTTAAAATGCCAATACATGTCAGCGTCAATCAGGCGGAAGATAATGGTCTTGTCGCCCACCAACGCCTGATCATGGCTCTCACAATACGAAATCGTCTTCTCATCGGGACGGCGGTTTTTCACCTCCCAGAAGATGGAACTCGGCTTCCAATTCTCGTCTGATTGTTCCTTGATAGTCTTAATCCAATAATCGGGAATGTTCATCGCCATGCGATAGTCAAAGCCATAGCCGCCATCCTCAAATTTGGCAGCCAACCCTGGCATACCACTCACCTCCTCGGCAATGGTAATGGCATTAGGGTTCACCTCATGGATAAGCTTATTCGCCAACGTCAGATAGCAGATGGCATTGTCATCCTCATGGCCGTTGAAATAGTCACCATAGTTACAGAAAGCCTCACCCAACCCATGGCTATAATAAAGCATCGATGTGACACCATCGAATCGGAAACCGTCAAAATGGAACTCCTCCAACCAATACTTACAATTGGACAATAGGAAATGAATCACGTCATCCTTGCCATAGTCGAAACAGAGAGAGTCCCAAGCAGGATGCTCATGGCGGTCACCAGGATAGAAGAATTGGTTGGGGTCGCCCGCCAAGTTGCCCAATCCTTCCACTTCATTCTTCACGGCATGTGAATGCACGATGTCCATGATGACGGCAATGCCATTTTGATGGGCAGTGTCAATAAGCGATTTCAGCTCCTCTGGCGTGCCGAAGCGTGACGATGCAGCAAAGAACGAACTCACATGATAGCCAAACGAGCCGTAATAGGGATGCTCCTGAATTGCCATAATCTGGATACAATTATATCCATCGTTGATGACGCGGGGCAACACATTGTCACGGAACTCCGTATATGTACCCACCTTCTCTGCATCCTGACCCATGCCGATGTGGCACTCATAGATGAGCAGGGGTGATGTGTTGGCTTTAAACTTCTTCTTTTTCCATTCGTATGGCTCGGGATTCCACACTTGGGCAGAGAAGATTTTGGTGGTTTCATCTTGCACCACGCGCTGTGCCCAAGCAGGGATGCGCTCGCCATCACCACCGTCCCAATAGACGTGCATCTTATATAAGTCGCCATGCTTGATGGCCTTCTCTGAGAGTTTCAGTTCCCAATTGCCTGTACCTTCGATGCGCTTTGCCTTAAACTTGTCTGTCTCTGTCCAGTTGTTAAAGTCGCCCACAAGGTAAATCGCCGTCGCATTGGGTGCCCACTCACGGAACACCCACCCACGGGGAGTCTTGTGCAAACCAAAATATTCATGCCCATTGGCAAAGTCACTCAATGTAATCTTGCCGTTGCGGGTCAACTGTCCCAATTTCCACAGGGCATGGTCGTGCCGTCCCTTAATGGCATCTTCATACGGTTCGAGATACCCATCGTTCTTGACAAGCCCAATATGCTTGGGGGTTCTTGCCTTTACCGCCTTTGGTGCGGCTGTTGTCTTTTTCGTTGCCATATTATGTATTTGCGGGTTAAACTTGATTCTTACCAATAATAAACTATGACACCTTGACCTTGAAAATCGCTTTGCGCAATTCGGTTTTGTCACAGATACATGGGGCATGACCATCTTGCGGGAAGAAAATGACAAACATGCTTGGAGTGCAAGTCACATAGCAGCGACCCAAAATGCACGGTACTTTCGCCATGTCCACCTTCACGCTGAACTCCGCCTCGGGCAATTCCACCGTGGGGATGTAGCCGTAAGTCTCATTCGCCGTCAACGGAATTTGTATGTCGATATAAGACTTGTGGTACTCCATCACTGCCTGCCCCCGTGTCTTTCCCTTAGCTTCTTGGATGTTTACAAACACATCCTCGCCCTTGATCAGATGCTTGCCCGCATCAAGGGATTCCAAGTTGTTCGCCTTCAAAAAGTCCACCACTTCCTTGAATAGCGGATTTAAGGAGACATACTTCTCCAAATTCTCCAATCTGTCGATAATCATGCTATTGAATGTTTAAATGTTGATACATGGAAAAAACAGATAGCAACATGGTTGAAGGCATGGGACACTTAATCCAAAATCCTGCGCCCATGGTCATAATGACCCTTCGCTGTGACACTGCCGTTGCGGTCTTTTTCCACAAACTTGCCATGGCGACGGTCATCTTCATAGCTGCCCTCAAAGCGCTTGCCGTCTTTCGTTTCCTCAATAGCCTTGCCATTGCGCTTGCCATTCTTGTAGACACCCTTAAACTTGTTGCCATCAGCATAGTGTATAGTCACCTCACCGTCTATCTGGCCATCTTTGAACATCCCGTCGAAGGTGTCACCGTTTTTCTTTCTCAACTTGCCGCGACCGTTCTGTTTGTCGTTTTTCCACTCGCCCACATAGCTATCGCCATTGACCCATGAGAAAGTGCCATTACCCGACTTGTCTCCATTGAGGAAACGTCCCGTATATTTGTCGCCGTTGTCGAAACGGAAGATGCCCTCGCCCGTGCGTTCACCCTCCACATAGTTGCCTTCATAGACATCGCCATTGGCAAAACGATAGATGCCCTTGCCATTGGGCAAATCCTCCTTCCAGTCACCAGAGTAGACATCACCCGATGAATAATGGTTGACACCCCTACCCGACCGCATGTTGTTCACCCACATACCGTCATACGTAGTGCCGTCTCCCCAATCGAAAAAGCCTTTGCCATTCTTCATATCATTGGCCCATGAGCCGTCATAATAGGCACCATTGACAAAGACATACTTTCCCTTGCCCTGCCGCTTGTCTTGGTACCAGTTGCCCTCATAGCGGTCGCCGTTGTAATAATACATCACACCGTGCCCTTGTTGGTAGTCACGATACCATAGCCCCACATATTTATTATTATTGGCAAAATAATAAGTCCCATGACCATGTTGCTGGTCTTGGAACCATTGACCCTCATATTTCTCACCGTCGGCAAAAGTATAGACACCCTGCCCATGGCGCTTTCCGTTGACATACTCGCCCTCGAAAGTGTCGCCGTTCTTCCACATC
The DNA here is from genome assembly GCA_017548525.1 of Prevotella sp. Classification (GTDB taxonomy): domain Bacteria; phylum Bacteroidota; class Bacteroidia; order Bacteroidales; family Bacteroidaceae; genus Prevotella. The sequence goes on along the minus strand of JAFYZV010000079.1, from coordinate 2,798 downwards.
GTGTTTCCCTTGCCATTGGGTTTCCCCTTGGCCATCTCGCCCTTATATTGTCCCCCATCCTTAGTCACGCACGAGCCGAGCGATACTTTCTGACCGTAACAGAATAAGGGGAGAATAGAGATGAATATAGTAATGATTTGCTTCTTCACTGTTCGTCATGTTTTGATTCAATTACAAAAGTAAGCATTTATCGCCATATAGCAAAATCGATTAGTATTTTTTAAGTTTCAAAGACATCCCTTATGCAATTTCACCAACTCATTTAACTATCGTATATGCGGCGAATACATTTGAAATATGCGGCATATACGAAACGTGAATGCCATATCCAATCAAAATGGATACGTATGTTAAAAAAATATCATGTATAATAAAATCTCTTTTATTTTGTACATTGACATTTTTTTGTACCTTTGCAGAATGATAGAATGAAAGAACAGAATTTCACGTATTAAACACGCAAGATTCATGCAATCGATTTGTGTTAACAGATAACTATTTCCGCACATAAGCAGTCACTCACACACTTTTGATAACGTTCCATTTTATTTTGCATGAGATAACGAATAAAACACTATTTTGCCTTTGAAACACAAATGAAAGAAATTGAAACAAATGGTAAAATGAGAATTGTATTATATTATTAATTTTGCAGAAATGTTGCGAATAATTCTTTTTTAACTTAAATATCAACCAAAAATCAAAAGAATCATGAAGAAAAGTGCTTTTCTAAAAAAATCACGATTCATGCTGTTCCTGTTCTGTTTCATGCCTGCTATGGCATTTGCACAGAACACACTCAAGGGAACGGTAATTGATGAAGCTGGTGAACCGATTATTGGTGCAAGCGTGCAAGTGCAAGGTACCAAGACAGGTGCTGTCACCGACTTCAATGGAAATTTCAGTGTGGAGGCGGCAAGCAATGCCACACTGATTGTCTCTTATGTAGGCTATGTCACTGAAACAGTCAGTGTACAGGGCCGTAATAACATCACTATTACGCTGAGAGAGGATGAAACATCTCTGAACGACGTGGTGGTTATTGGTTATGGTACGATGAAGAAGAAATTGGTGACCGGTGCTACGGTTCAGGTAAAGGGCGATGAAATCGCCAAGCTGAACACGACCAATGCACTGGAAGCTATGCAGAGCATGACGCCTGGTGTACAAATCACACAGAGTTCAACTCAGCCCGGTAAGGGTTACAAGGTTTACATCCGTGGTATCGGTACCAACGGCAATGCTTCACCTCTTTATGTTATTGACGGTGTAGCTGGTGGTAGTCTTGATGACATTAACCCTGCTGACATCGAGAGCATCGACGTGCTGAAAGATGCTGCATCGTCTGCCATCTATGGTGCTCGTGCTGCCAACGGTGTGATTCTCGTTACTACCAAGCAAGGTAAGGCTGGCAAGATTGAACTCAGCTACAATGGCTCTATGGGTTGGTCAAACGCTTACAAGCGTCCACAGTTGCTCAACGCTCAGCAGTATATGACCATCATCGATGAGTACACCTTCAACACTTCAGGTCAGAAGATGGATTGGCCCTACGATCCTGAGACAAAGCTAGGTTACATCCCCCAAGATATTTACAATAAGGTGATGAACGGTTGGGAAGGCACTGACTGGTGGGGCGCATTCGAAAACAAGAATGCTCAGCAGCAGAATCATTCTGTAACCCTGACTGGTGGTACCGACCGTTCAAAGTTTGCTATGTCTTACACCTTTACCAATAACGAAGGTATCATGGGTGCTGACAGAGCATCTTACTACAAGCGTCACACCATCCGCGTCAATAGCGATCACGTGCTTTTGAAAGCCAAGGACTTCGATGTTATCACCCTCGGTGAGAACATCTCTATTGGTTACAACAAGAGTCACGACGTGGCAGAGGCTGGTATGTATTGGAGCTATGTCCACAGCTTGCTTCAGACTTGCCCGCTCGTTCCGCAGTATGCTGACAATGGTGACATCTATTATTATCAAGATTTCGAAGGAGCAGACCCTGTCAAATATGGTCGGAACTGGAACGCTTCTTTGTTCAGCAACCCATGGGAGAACCTCATGAAGGGTGGCTTCGGCTCTATGGCAGAGAGCCGCAACATCAATACCAGTGCTACTGTTTTCTCCGTTATCCAGCCTATCAAAGGTCTGAGATTCCGTACTCAGCTCAATTACAACTGGGGTTCAGGCGGATATCGTAGCTATAGTGAGCCAGTATCTTCTGGTTATGGTAATGCCACATCTCCTGTTTATAATGTGAGTCAGAACGCTTGGTTGAATACTAACTGGTCTATAGAGAACACCCTCACATACGATCTTCCTATTATCTCCGGTCATAAGATTAGCGCCATGGTTGGTCAAACCTTCCAAAGCACCGCTTGGAGTTTTAACGTTGGTGGATCAAACAAGGTTAACTATGGCGAACAGTACGCAACTCTGAAGGGTTGGGATTCTGCATGGCTGTCTAATTTCAGCACAGACCTCGGCAATGCTACACTAAATGGTAAACCCAATGATGAGGAATATCTCGCATCATGGTTCGGTCGTGTGACTTGGGACTGGAATGAGACCTATATGGCTACCGCAACCTTGCGTTATGATGGTTCAAGTATCTTTACCGACGGTAAACGTTGGGGTGTCTTCCCATCTATATCTGCAGGTTGGGTAATCAGCAACGAAAAGTTCATGGAGAGCACTAAGAGCTGGCTGGACTTCTTGAAGTTCCGCGCATCTTGGGGTCAGAACGGTAACAACCGTATCTCTAAGTACCAGTATCTGGCAACCATCGCTCT
>JAFYZV010000078.1 GCA_017548525.1 Prevotella sp. | reverse complement strand
GTAACCTCGGTTTTGCCAACGCTGCGCTGCGACAAATCATCACATACGCCCACGATGTGTTGCATCTCCACCAACTCTATGCCATCATCGAGACAACCAATAATATCTCCATCACCCTTTTCGAATCATTAGGATTCTCGCAAACCACATACCTGAAGGAATGGACCTTTGACGGAACAACTTATACCGATGCCCTTGTGATGCAGAGATTTATCTGATTTGCTTTCGACCCAGAAATTGAATCTTGATTGTCAGGCGCATAGTAAGATTATTCTACAAATATTAATCACCCAAATTGACGCTAAACCGTGAATTTTTAATTTTTGTTGCAACGTTGCCACACCTCTCTTAATTCATTGTTAAACAACTCATTGAGCGGTGTCAATAAGGTGGCATTGGTGGCAACAAATGCTGATTTTAACGAAATATTAACACAAAATAGCCGCAAAGATGCAACGAAATAGTTGCAAGTATGGATGTTTTTTGTAACTTTGAAACCAGAGTCACCGTCTTTGACAATAACTAACACATTACCAGAATCGCTACCAGTGCTTGGTAATGCCATTACCAGTTATTTGGTAACACTATTACCAGTGTATGGTAGCGTCATCACCAGTATAGGGTAATCATATCACCAGTATGCGGTAAATGTACTACCATGCTGCGGTAGCGTTGCCACCAATGCCACCTCAATGCCACACCTCAATTCATTGACCTTCAGAGAGTTATATGAGGTGTGGCATTGTTGCAACAGATATAAAAAACTTTTTAGGTATAAGACATTTTTATATTTCATAAACATGGTGATTGCACCTCGTAAATCCATGGCTTAGCCATCGTAAACATGGGGCTTAGAGCTTTGCATACATCGATTCGGCATCTTGTAGGGGCAGATCAGCGTATCTGCCCGCATCCGATGTTGGATGAATCACGGGCGGATACGCAGATCCGCCCCTACAAGAAGACCTGCGCCCCATCGCCAGCCCATGCGGCAACATGGGTTTAGTCTGCGATTGCGTCTTTGGGAAGGATGCACTTAATTTCTGGCAACGGGGCGAACGCTTTGACCGTTGTTGCGGTAGCTGCCGTCCCAGTCCGCGCCGCCCGAGTCGAAGGTGAGGTAGTAGGCGCCGATCGCGTAGCTCGGGTACTGCGTAGACGACCAACAGAGGCCGTACGAGCCAGCGCCGTCGAGGCCGCCATTCCAGCGAAAACCCGCAGCGGGCAGGAAGATGCTGTTGCCGTTAGTCTTGCTGGTGAACTTCATACCATTCACGTCATTGAGCGTCGTCCATTCGGAAGTGCAATTGACAAGCAACTCTATGATGTCATCCAATGTGGGCATACACCAATCGCCGCCCCACTTCACATGAGCAACATCGTACTCCGTGCCGCTGATGTCAGAGCCAAGGTCGTGGAAAGTTTCATAAGAGCCGTCGCAATGGATGTACGTACTCAAATTGTAAATCTCTTTCTCCTCCGTCTCGCCCCAAGCGTAATAGCCGCCATATTCCTCGGGCTTGGTGGCACCCACGTTGCATGATGCCCACTTGGTGCCGCTTGGCAAACCAAGGTCAATTGCCTCCGGAGCATCACTTGGAACATAACTATTTACCTTGACTGTTATAATGGCTGTTGTCCCAAATTGGTTATCCGTTACCGTGATAGTTGTTTCGCCCGCATTCAAGGCGTTTATCAAAATGGCGTTTTCATTGATTGTCGCCGTAGCCACTTCTGCATCGCTATTCTCAATGGTATAGTAGCCACTACCACTCATAATATCAACCGTCTTACTTTCACCAACAGTCAACTCGACCTCATTACTTGATATTAGAAGACCACGACAAATAGGGCGAACGCTTTGACCGAAGTAGTGGTCGAAGTTGGACCAGTAGGTGTCGCCCGAGTTGAAGTTGTAGCCGCAGACACCGCTGTACTGCGTAGACAACCAGTAGTAGCCGACAGAGCCAGCGTCGAGGAGGATGTCATACAGACGCCAACCCGTAGCGGGCAAGAAGATGCTGTTCCCATTCTTCTTGCTAGTAAATTTCATACCGTTCACGTCGTTGAGCGTTGTCCACTCGCTCGTGCAGTTGTCAAGCAACTCGTGAATGTCCCCCTCGGTGGGCATGACCCAATTGCCGCCCCATTTCACGTGAGCCACATCGTACTCCGTACCACTAATGTCATCGCCAAGACTAACATACGAGCCATCTTGGTAATACTTGTATGTATCATCTCTATAAACATTCTTCTCCTCGGTCTCTCCCCAAGCGAAATACCCACCATATTCCTCTGGTGTGGATGCGCCTACATTGAATGATGCCCACATCGTGCCGCTCGGCAAGCCCAAGTCAACGAACTTGCCGAAGGTGGGAGTCTCTTCGTCTTCAATGATTGTCGGCCTATACGTGTCCTCTGCGGGATTGACAAAGCTCACGCTCTGGATGTTTGAAATCGGGAAAGCGTGTTGCCTCTCTCCCGTCTTGACCACTTGGTAAAGCTCACCATCCTTCAACTCTATCGAGATGGATGTCACCTCGTTGCGGAAGAAGATGTTTACGTTGCCATCGTTTTGGTAAACATACAATGCTTCCCTGTCTACCGTCTGTGCCTGCATGGGCAATATGCCCACCAATGCCAAGATGCAGGTCATGATGAATTTATACGCCTTCATTTCTTCGTGAATTTAGAGGTTTTGCCATTGACTTTCAGGATATACACCCCGGCGGGGATGGACGAGAGGGAGAGGGAGTATTTCCCGTTGGCGGACGACAAGCTCACTGGTACGCGGGTGCCATTGATGGAGTACACCGACACCTTGTCGGCGGATTTCACGCCGTGGAACACCATGCGGTCGCCCTGCACGGAGGCAATCCCATCGACGAGGCCGGCGTCTTCACTGGTGGCTTCCTCGTAGGTGAAACGCAGAATCTCATTGGCATCATATTCCATGTTCAGGATGGAGGAGGTGACTAACACCTTGCCATTCTCAAACTGTATCTGTGGCAGTTGCGACAGTTCGATATTGGTCTTTGTCCCATCGGCATGCCACAACACCAAGGTACCTTCGTTGGCCAACATCGTTAGTTGGCAGGTCAACGCCATAGCTAACATTGCCAGCCATCTCTTACTTTTTTGTTTGATGTTCATCATAAAGTTGATGTTAGTTTTTGGAATAAAGAAAAGGCGTAAACGTTTCCTATCGCTTATCCTTACTCAAGGCACCGCCAAGTGACCCACTATGAAAATAAGACTCGGAAAGCCTACACCTATCGGCGTAAGCTTCTGACTTCTTATTCTCTCATAGTGTGCAACTATCATAGTTGCATCACTTCTTTTAGAAATTTTGGCGGTTTCTGAGTAAGAGAACAAGAGCCTGAAAGCTCTATATTAAAAAGTTTCGGACGGGTTGATACGCACTTCTCCGTTAATTGTTTGTTAATAACGTGCTGAAGTTTTCACCCTCTTGGCTGCCGCGCCACCTTGTGTCGCTAACAAGCAGCCCCATTGTCATTCCCTATTGTCTGTTTCTTATTTATAGTTTAGGTTTGTTACTGATAATTATGTTGTCATTTCACGTTTCCATGAAACACGTTACAAAAATACATAAAATAATACAATTATGATTGTTTTTATCGAAAAAAAGATGGGAGGATGAAAATGAAAGGCTTATCCTAATGGATTGAAGATTGAAAAACACGTTTCCAATAAGATTTGCACAAGCCTCGGCACGGCATAGTCTTGTAGTTTATCCTCTGGAATCCAAACATAATCATCAGGAAGTGTTGGGGGCTTTTGAGTTTCTATCAATGTGAAGTCTGCCAAGATGATGCGGTGGGTAAGCACATGTTTGACATTCCTGAGCAACAACTTGGCACTAAATGACACCCCTTGTAACTCCAAACCTTTTACCAACAGACCGATTTGGTCATTCTCTTCCATATACGGTTCCCACAATCCTTGCCAGATGTCACCCTTTCCCCTTTTATGTATTGCTATTTGTCCTTGGCATCGAATATAATAATAATGGAAGTGGCGGGTCTTGATTTTCGTGGTTTTCAGTTTCACGGGCAACGATGCAATGCGCCCTGTATGCAAGGCATCGCATCCTTCTGCCAAAGGACATAGGAGACATTTGGGTGAAGAGGGTGTGCATTGGATGGCACCAAAGTCCATCATGGCCTGGTTGTAATCGGATGCTTGTCTCGGGGGCAGCAATGACTGCGCCAATTCTTGAAAGAGTTTCTTACCCTCCGTAGAGTTGATAGGGGTATCTATCCCGAAATATCGAGCCAAGACGCGATAGACATTGCCATCGACAACTGCCACGGGGATGCCAAAAGCCATAGACCCAATGGCGGCAGCGGTGTAGTCACCTACCCCTTTGAGACTCTTGATTTCCTCTATTGTATTGGGGAAATGTCCCAAGTCGGCAATCTGTTTAGCAGCATCATGTAAGTTTCGTGCCCTTGAATAATACCCCAACCCTTGCCACAACAGTAACACTTCGTCCTCCGTAGCGTGTGCAAGAGCCTCCACGGTGGGAAACCGATTGACGAACCGCTCCCAATATGCCCATCCCTGCGAGATGCGCGTTTGTTGGAGAATGACCTCACTCAACCAAATATAATAAGGATTGTGCGTATCGCGCCATGGCAGATCCCGCTTGTTTTGGGAATACCATTGTAAAAGGATTTCCGAGAAACTCATGATAATACGATGTCTTCCATGATGGCACGTTCCACTTCACCAATGCCATTTGCTTCCAACAAAGCCTTGTCTTCTTTGAACATGACTGATAATTCATGAGAGTCGTTGGCTGAATTGTCCCCATTCTGCCGTGAAGAAAGGAACAGGCGAAAATGATCTCGTGCCTGTGGAATATCGCCTTTTAGCCAAAAGGCATAGCCCATGTTCAAATAATCGGACGGCACGACAGCATCGGAAGAGAGCACCCGTTCATATACAGATACGGCCTGCTCGTGGTCGCCTTTGCTCATCAGTCCCCATCCTAAAGCACGTTTCACCTGCATGTCATCGGGATTCTCATAGTCCAAACGATAGAGTGTCTTCACACCCTCGTCTACATGGTGGTTGTTGATTTGTGCAATGGAATGGCTCAACGTATAATGACGGTTGTCTGGGAATAGTTCAACCAACCGCCCGTATGCCTCCTCTGCCTCAACAAACTTCTCTTGGTTGAAACATGCCTGAGCATATCCACGCAGGGCTTTCTCATGGTTTGGCTCTTTCTCCAATATCTGATTGTAATAAGACTCAGCAAGTGCGTCATTACCCAAGTATTGCATCGTCAATTGCGCCCGCATCAGTAGATAGTCAACGTTGTCAGTTTCCTCATACGAGAAAAGCATCTCTTTCAATGCCGCATATTCCTTGCGCTTGAGAAGGAAGCGGTCAAGCTTGGCAAACTGATTACGCAAGGGCGTGTCGGCAAAGATAGGGTTGGTGAAGAAGAACCGTTCCATGCTCGTCGAATAGTCGAATGGATTAGGAAAGTCACCTTTGCTACGGCACACGCGAAAGAACCGATAGAGGTCTTGGAGATACATCCTCCGAATATAGGCGGGCGACGATAGTTCCGCCTCCGATGAATAATTCGAGATGGCTTCCTCTGAGTTAAGCATCTCGCGCATATTATTGGGAAGGCGGTTGATAACCGATGACATGGCGAATGAGAACGAATATTTGTCGGAATCACAAAATGGTCCGATGTCCAAAAGCAACTGCAACATCCGCGTGTCGGCGAAAGCCTGCGTCACATTTTCGAGTTCTGGGTTTTCGGTATAGAATGGGACAAACCAATTGCTTAATGTATTGAAGAACGGAAAATTCTTCATTTGCGAGAAACCGCCATAATAAATGTCAGCTCCCGCCTGTTGCATAGCCTTCATCTTCTGGAAACTCTTTTCCAATTCTTCCATGGCTTTTTCCGACTCATCGGGATGCAAGATGTCTTGCAATGGGTCTTCCTCTTTCTCCTCAATGCCAAAGCGAGTGATACGGAAATTGTTGTTCTTAATGATGTTCGGCATGATGTTCTTCTGGATTTCTTTGCTGTCGTTGTCGGTGTTCATGCAATAAAACACCTGAATTTGCAATTCTAACAATTGCTTGCAGGTTTCATCATCTGAACAAAGATTGCTGACTATCGTCGCTAACTTGGGGAAAATGGAAAAATCTTGTCGTGTGAGCGAGAGGACAAAGCCCACCAACGCCCGTTGCCGTAAAGCCTCATCATGTCCTTGTTGATAGACGGTGGCGAGAGCTTGCAACTTATTCACATCAAAAGCATTGAACAAAGAGAGCGTTATGGCACTCACTATATGCCTTGCATCCATCACATCAATGGTGGGCGACAATACCATCTGCGTGAAAAACTCTGCCTCTCCATCACTCCATGTGAGTGAAGCCACAAGGCTATCAAAGAGGTTCTTCATGAAAATGGCGTGACGACGGTGTATCTCTTTCCCCTTTTGTTCCTCATCATCGGGGTTAAGGGACAAGATTGCCTGGTCTTGCACGAAAGATTCCAACCCACGTTTGATGGCATCATGGCTCATATCCACTTTTCTCGTTCGTCCGTATGCAGTGGCTATCGAGCCATTTGCCGATGCCCTCTGCATCCGTAACAACGAATTATGGGCAAGTCGGTATGCCTTGCGCAATAAATGTAGATACATGGTTTCCCGCTGGCTGTCACGATAACCTTGCAACATATAGTCGCACATCAATCCATAGTCGCGTTCAAGGTTATCCATCTCCTGGCTATCTACAAGCAACGGTTCTGCAAGACGTATCTGTAGGAGTTCCCTAATGACATAGCCGAGATTCTTTTCCTGTAAGATGTGAGCCAACAGTCTCTCGCATCTATCGAATAAAGGATTCATGAATGTTTGATTTTTTGATACTTAATTGATGGAATAGAGTCAACAATGTTTCGCTCAATCTGACATTCGCGCGAGACGATTGCGCCATAATGGGACAAGCCATAGTGATTGATGGAGTCGCAGGCCTTGTTGTATGCCTTGACGAAACGGCTTACCTGTTCACGGATACGAGGGTCTTCCATCGCCCGTCCACGGAAAGCAAGGATGCCCAAACCTGTGTCATTCTTGCGCGAGTCAACAACAACTACATGACGCGACAAACGTGCCACGGTAGCTTGAGGCTCTGGCAACCATGCGGCATCCACTTCATTGTTCAATAGCATCTTCAAACGAAGTGGCACGTCATTGACCTGTATGCGAAACACTGGTGCGGTGGTCTTCACCCCGTGGAAAGCTCGGTCGGTCAAGTAATCAGTAGCTGAATAACGTGTGATGGCGACCATCTTGTCTCCAAACTGCCCTAATTGTTTCAATCGAGAGGTTCGGTTGGCTACCAGTTGCCAATAAACTTCCGTGGAAGAAATGACACGCAGGACTGTTCCTTTTCGCTCGATATACTGGAGTCGTATCGTGTCGGTCAGCAACCCTTCCACTCTTTTACGTAGGATGGCGGTATCACAATCCATCTGCGCATTGAACTTTCTCAACCGCACATCAACCTCCTCTTGCTCAAATAGGTGGGCATCCTGGGCGACATAAAGCGGTAACGCATCCAATGTTGACAATACTGCAATCTTCAATGCCAAGGAATCCTGCCGCCGCAATTCTGCTTGTTCACGTTGCGTGATTATTCTCTGTTGTTCCTCTGATTTACCACACGAACACAACAAGAGAATGAATAAAAAAGAGTAAAATAAAAAAATACCGTTTTTCCCTACCATGTTGCAAAATTAAGCATTTATACGAAAATGCCGAAAGGGAAACCCGTAAAATATGAAAATATTATACTTTTGCACATCTTCTAATATAATCCACAATCCACTTTCCCACTTCTTTTGTGCCATATTGGGCACCATCTTCCACTTGGATTTCGGGTGTCCTGACATTGGCAGCAAGGCTCTCATCCACAGCCTTGCGGATAAGCGAACCCTCTTGATATAGTCCGAAATGCTCAAGGAGCATAGCAGCGGAGAGAATTTGTGCCAAGGGGTTTGCCAAGTTTTGCCCTGCGGCTTGTGGCCAACTGCCATGTACAGGCTCGAACAATGGAGTATGCTCGCCCAATGATGCAGATGGTTGCAGTCCCATTGACCCCGTGATACAACTGGTCTCGTCGGTAAGGATGTCGCCAAACGTGTTCTCTGTCACAATGACATCGAAGAAACGCGGCTCCGTGAGCACCCTCATCGAGGCATTATCAATAAACATGTAGTCAACAGTCACATCAGGATATTGCGGTTCCATCTCCTTCGCTATCTGTCTCCACAAACGACTCGACGCAAGAACATTGGCCTTATCCACCACTGTAAGGTGTTTGTGGCGTTTCATGGCATATTCAAACGATAACTTCAATATTCGTTCTATCTCGTAGCGATAGTAGATGTCCGTGTCGTATGCCTTATCGTTGTCTTGGTATTTCTCGCCAAAATACATCCCTCCCGTCAATTCGCGGATCACAATGAAGTCGGCACCACGTACCAATTCATCTTTCAATGGACTTTTATGTATCAGGCAATCGAAGGTTGCCACGGGGCGGATATTGGCAAAGAGTCCTAACTTCTTGCGCATGGCAAGCAATCCTTGTTCGGGACGCACCTTCGCCGTAGGGTCATGGTCAAACCGCAAGTCTCCCACAGCAGCGAAGAACACGGCATCGGCATTCATGCACGTCTGGAAAGTTTCTTCGGGAAAGGGGTCGCCCACTTCATCAATGGCATGTGCGCCACATATTGCCTCCTCATAAATGAACTCATGCCCGAACTTCTCAGCTATGGCATCCAAAACCGCCACGCCTTGTTTCATGATTTCAGGTCCTATCCCATCGCCAGGGAGGACGGCTATTTTCAGTTTCATAGTGTATGATGTTTTTGATTGTTAAACTCATCCTCAAAGATATTGAGCATCTTGAACGTTGCCTTGATAGCGGCTTCCGTCTGGTCAGCATCCAATCCACGGGTGCGGATGATTTTCCCGTTGTTGTTCCAAGTGATGATGGTCTGCACCAAGGCATCGGTACGTCCACCTGGAGGGATGCTAACCGTATAGTTGGCAAGGATAGGGAATGTGCGATTGAGATTATCCTTATATATTTTTCGCAATGCCTTGACGAAAGCATCGTATTGACCATCACCCGTGGAGTCAGCAGCATATTCCTGTCCATTGATTTCCACCTTGATACTGGCGAGAGGCTTCAGCCCGTAGGATGTACAAACCATATAACTCAATAGGCGTACCTTATCCTCTGGAACGGAATGTTTCAATACATCGCTAACGATATACGGTAGATCATCTTGAGTGACCAATTCCTTGCGGTCGCCCAATTCCGTGATTCGTTCTGTCACCTTCTTCGTCTGCTCGGGTGTCAGCTCAAGTCCCAACTCTTCAAGGTTCTTGGCGATATTTGCCTTACCAGAATTCTTTCCCAAGGCATATTCACGCTTGCGTCCGAAACGTTCAGGGGCAAGGCGGTTGCAATAGAGATTATCTTTGTGGTCACCATCCGCATGGACACCAGCCACTTGCGTAAAGACATTCTCGCCTACGATAGGGACATTGTGGGCAATGGCAATGCCACTATATCCTTCCACCAACCGACTGATGGCATTCAACTGATCTTCACGGATGTTGGTACGGGCATTAAAATGATCCTTTAAGATTACCTGTACACTTGCCAAGGGTGCATTACCACACCGTTCGCCTAATCCATTGACCGTGACATGAATCCCCTTACAACCACTCAACACGGCTGCCAATGAGTTGGAAACCGCCAAGTCGTAATCGTTATGTGCATGGAAATCAAAGTGTTTATCGGGATAACGCTTAATCATCTTGCGCATGAACTCGATACATTGCAGGGGATGCATGATGCCCAACGTGTCAGGAAGCATAAACCGCTTGACGGGAGTCTTGGTTAGTGCGTCCATCACTTGATAGACATACTCCAAAGAATCCAACATGCCATTGCTCCAGTCTTCAAGATATAGATTGACCTCCATTCCCTTCCGCCCTGCCTCATCGACACATTGCAGAATGTCATGGATATGTTCATCGGCAGACTTTCCCAACTGTTGTTGACAATGACGCAATGATCCTTTCGCCAACAAATTAACCACCCGACAGCCACATTCATGAATCCACTCTAAAGACAAACCGCCGTCAACGAAGCCAAGCACTTCCACCCTATCAAGTTTTCCTATGCTCTCAGCGTAGCGACATATCATTTTCACGGCATCCTTCTCGCCATCGGATATACGTGCAGATGACACTTCAATACGGTCAACGTTCACCTCATTGAGCAACATGCGGGCAATCATTAATTTCTCATGGGGAAGAAACGACACGCCACTGGTCTGTTCGCCATCGCGGAGCGTACAATCCATGATCTCGATATATGGCTGACGCAACTCCCCACCCCGTGTTATCTGTTCCGCTGTTCCCATGCTTCTGTCTTGTCTTGGTTTGCCACCAAATAATCGATGTCATCCAGTCCGTTCATCAAACAATGCTTCTTGAAACCATTAATCTCAAACGTCTCACTCCTCCCAGTCTTCTTATTCGTGACGGTTTGGCGGGGTAAATCTACCTCCACCTCCGTCTGATGGTCAGCAGCAATGGTCTCAAACAACTCTTTCAAGAAAGGCTCGCTTACCACAACGGGTAATACAAAGTTGTTTAGTTCATTGTTTTTATGGATGTCAGCAAAAAACGAACTGATGACAACACGGAATCCATAACCCGCAATCGCCCATGCTGCATGTTCTCGACTCGACCCCGAACCGAAGTTTTTACCCGCTACAAGGATGACACCCGAATAAGAAGGATCGTTCAAGACAAAATCTTTCTTGGGTGTACCATCAGCATGATACCGCCAATCGCGGAAAAGGTTGTCGCCCATTCCCTCCTTATCGGTTGCCTTGAGAAACCTCGCAGGGATTATTTGGTCGGTATCGACATTCTCCAAAGGCAAGGGAATGCACGTGGATGTGATGATATTGAATTTCTGTTTCATGTCTTTTAATAATTGATGGTTAAAGGAAATCACGAGGATCTGTAATCTTTCCCGTAATAGCAGCGGCGGCGGCTACCAACGGGCTTGCCAATATCGTGCGTGAACCAGGACCTTGCCGTCCCTCAAAATTGCGGTTACTGGTGGAGACACAATACTTGCCAGCGGGTACCTTATCATCATTCATCGCCAAGCAAGCGGAACATCCAGGCTGACGAATCTCAAAGCCAGCCCCTACCAATACCTTATCAAGCCCTTCCTCACGAATCTGACGATCAACAGCCCAACTACCAGGAACAAGCCATGCCACAACGTCATTATGTTTTTTCCTACCTCGCACAATGGAAGCGAATGCACGAAAATCCTCAATGCGTCCATTGGTACAAGCACCCAAGAAAACATAGTCAATGGGATGCCCCAGCACTTTCTCTCCCGGTGAGAATCCCATGTATTCCATGCTTTTCATGAATGATGCCTTCCCTGCCTCTGGAATCTCATCCAGTATGGGAATTAACTCACGGATCCCAATACCCATGCCTGGATTCGTGCCGTAGGTGATTCGTGGCTCGATGTCGGCGGCATCATAATTCAATTCTTTGTCAAAGACAGCATCAACACCGCTCTTCAATGTCTGCCAGTATGCCACTGCCCTATCCCACTCTTCGCCTTTTGGAGCGTATTCCTTTCCCTTGATATAGGCAATAGTGGTCTCATCGGGAGCGACAAACCCTCCGCGTGCACCCATCTCTATCGAGAGATTGCAAAGCGTGAGCCGTCCTTCCATAGACATCTCTTTTACTGCCTGACCACTGTACTCCACAAAATATCCCGTGGCTCCCGATGTGGTGAGTTGGCTAATCAGGTAGAGTGCCACATCCTTGGCAGTCACACCCTTGCCCAAAGAACCGTGGATGTTAATGCGCATAGACTTCGGCTTCTGTTGCAAGATACATTGCGATGCCATCACCATCTCCACCTCCGTCGTGCCGATACCAAATGCTATCGCACCCATCGCACCGTGTGTGGACGTGTGGGAGTCGCCACAGACAATCGTCATGCCAGGCAGAGACAAACCTTTTTCAGGACCTACTACATGGATGATGCCATTGTTGGGGGTGTTCATGGCATAATGTGTCAATCCGAAATCTTCACAATTCTTTTCCAAGAGATCCACTTGTTTCTTGGAGATAGGGTCATCTATGGGCTTGTCTTGGTCGTGGGTAGGTGTGTTATGGTCAGGCATACAGAATATTTGTTTGGGTCGGAAACACCGCAACCCACGCTCACGCATCCCAGCAAAAGCCTGTGGCGATGTCACCTCATGCGCATAGAGGCGGTCGATATACAACTGTGTGGGACCATCTTCCACGACCTGCACCACATGCTTGTCCCATATCTTATCAAATAATGTGTTCATATTTATTTCCTAAATTTATTGATACAATCTATATAAGCCTCCACGGAAGCGGTCACAATGTCGGTGTTGGCACCAAAGCCATAATACACCTGCCCATCATATTCCACTTGCATGTGAACCTTTCCCACGTCATCCGATCCTTTGCTAATGGCTTGGATGGTAAATTCTTTCATCACCATCTGCTTGGTAATGATTTTCTTCAATGCCTTGATGGCGGCATCAACGGGACCATTACCCGTGGAGGCTGCCTCAAACTTCTGTCCTGCAATGTCAAGCCCGATGCTGGCAACACTCCTTACACCCATACCCGTAGTCACTTGTAGGAAGTCAAGCCGCACGGCATGGGTGTCAGCCGTGTCCGCTCCTGCGAGCATCAACACGTCGGCATCTGTCACCTCTTTCTTCTGGTCAGCCAACTTCAAAAACTTCTGGTAAATCTTATCCAGTTTCTTCTCATCATCCACATCCACGCCATTCACATGGAGGCGATATTTCAATGCCGCACGACCTGATCGGGCAGTTAGCAGGATGGAGTTGTCATCAAGGCCAATATCCTTTGGGTCAATGATTTCGTAAGTCTGCACATTCTTGAGTACACCATCTTGGTGGATGCCACTGGAATGGGCAAAGGCATTTCTACCGACTATCGCCTTGTTGGGTTGCACAGGCATGTTCATTAGGCTCGACACCATCCGGCTAATGGGGTAAATCTTGTTGGTATTGATATGGGAGTCGATTCCCAAATGCTTATGGCATTTCAAGATCATCGCGATTTCTTCCATCGAGGTGTTGCCCGCACGTTCGCCAATGCCATTAACCGTCACTTCCACTTGCCTCGCACCGTTGATGACACCGCTTAATGTATTAGCGGTAGCCATACCCAAGTCATTGTGGCAATGGGTGGAAATGATAGCCTTATCGATGCCATCGACGTGTTCCATGAGGTATTTGATTTTGTCGCCATATTCCTGCGGCAAACAATAGCCCGTGGTATCAGGGATGTTGACCACCGTCGCCCCCGCCTTTATAACCGCCTCGATGACCTGTGCGAGATACTCATTCTCGGTGCGTCCGGCATCCTCGGCATAAAATTCCACATCCTCCACGTACTTCTTAGCATATTTCACGGCTGCCACGGCTCGCTCGATAATCTCCTCGCGTGTGGAATTAAACTTATATTTTATATGTGAGTCTGACGTGCCGATGCCTGTGTGAATGCGCTTGCGTTTGGCATATTGCAATGACTGTACTGCCAAGTCGATATCTTTCTCAACGGCACGGGTGAGTGCACATATCGTTGGCCACGTAACCGCCTTCGATATTTCTATCACCGAGTTATAGTCGCCAGGGCTGGAAATGGGGAAACCCGCCTCGATAACATCCACGCCAAGCTGTTCCAATTGCTTAGCAACCTGAATTTTCTCTACTGTGTTTAACTGACAACCTGGCACTTGTTCTCCGTCCCTTAACGTTGTGTCGAAGATAAATAACTTGTCACTCATTTCTTTTTACCTTAATAATTGTTACAATAAAAAAAGCCTTTCACACTCACGCGGAAGTGGAAAGGCTCCTATTTTCATCATACAAATCTACAGATACACCCCAACACTTCCGACCGCTCTTTGCAATCGAATCTGAAGAATAATGCCCAAAAATACTTGTTGAATTGGTTTCATTCATCTGTAAATTTGGCTGCAAAAGTAAACAATTATTCTTTTCCACGCAAATAAATCGTAACTATTTTATCGAAAAAACTAACAATCTCACACTTTTTTCGTGCTTTTAGTGTAAAAATTCAGCATCTTCAATCGGTTGCGACCCGAGAGGATCATCGTTGCCATTAATCTTGCTGCCCATGATTTCCCCACCATCAGTAGTCGGCGAAGGTTTGAAATAAGAATCCTCGGGATTCTGGAAACGGGTAAATTCCCCCTTGAAGTCGAGTAAGATATCTCCCATTCCACCCTTCCGGTGCTTGGCAATGATGATTTGCGCTTTGCCGTGGAGGTCGTTTCCTTTCCCATCATCGTAAATGCGATAATATTCTGGGCGATGCACAAACAACACCAAGTCGGCATCTTGCTCAATGGCTCCCGACTCGCGAAGGTCGCTCAACTGCGGACGCTTGCCATCGATACCATCGCGGTTTTCCACGGTACGGTTCAACTGAGACAGCGCAAGGATGGGGATATTCAGTTCTTTAGCGAGACCTTTCAGCGACCGAGAGATGGTGGAGACCTCCTCTTGGCGGTTGCCAAACCGCATCCCATTGGCATTCATCAACTGCAAATAATCGATCATGATGACCTTCACGTTTTTCTCTCGCACCAACCGCCGTGCCTTGGTACGCAACTCAAAGATGGAGAGACCCGGCGTGTCGTCCACATAGATAGGTGCTCCCGTGAGGATTCGTAGATTTTTGTCTAATCGCTCCCATTCGTCATCGGTTAACTGACCATTCAATATCTTGTTGCCAGGTATTTCACACACATTAGACATCAGGCGTTGGACGAGTTGCACATTGCTCATCTCAAGCGAGAAGAACGCCACTGGCTCCCGATAATCCACGGCAATGTTTTTCGCGATACTCAACGCGAAAGAAGTCTTACCCATCGCAGGGCGACCCGCAATGATAACTAAGTCGCTCGCTTGCCAGCCTGAAGTCTTGTCATCAAGTTTGGTAAAGCCCGAAGGAACACCCGTCAAGCCGCCCTTATTGGCTGAAGCCTTCTGCAATGTTTCCACCGCTTGAATGATCACAGGGTCAATCTGGGTGTAGTCTTGCTTCATGTTCTTCTGCGAAATCTCAAACAACTCACCTTCTGCCTGCTGCATCACGGTCTCCACATCGAGTGTCTCGTCAAAAGCATTCGTCTCCACGCGACTGGCAAAAGAGATGAGTTGTCTCGCCAAAAACTTCTCACGGAGGATGTGGGCATGATACTCAATGTGAGCGGAAGATGCCACCAACGAACTCAATTCGATGATGTACATTGCGCCACCCACTGACTCGAGGGTACCTTCACGCTTCAATTCCTCTGTGACGGTCATCACGTCAACAGGCTTTTCGTCCATGTTAAGGGTACGAATGGCGGTGAATATCTTTTGGTGACGAGGTTCATAAAAAGTCTCGGGAACAATAATCTCGGAGACGATGGAGAACGCATCTTTATCTATCATCAATGCTCCGAGTACCACACGTTCTATCTCTGTGGCTTGCGGTTGCAAGTGTCCGTAAGTGTTATCGATAGGTACTTGCCGATTAGGTCTATTGTTTTCTGCCATGATATGTTTAATGGAAGTGCAAAAAGGTTATTTTCCTTGAAATGGGAATAAAAGATAATTACCCGATTTCATCAATATTATAAGGTGTCTCTTGGTAAACGTAATAATTCACCCAATTGGAAAAGAGGAGGTTAGCATGTGCCCGCCAAGTGACGACAGGACCATTTGCAGGGTCATCATCACGATAATAGCATTTCGGCTTGTCAACATCGGTGCGCCCAAGAGCCACATCACGCCGATATTCCTTATCCAACGTGTCGGGAGCATACTCCAAATGACCCGTGACGAAGAACTCCCTTCCTCCACGTGCCATCACCATTGACACACCACTATCGACCGACTCGGCAATGAGCGTCAATGCCGTATTCGCCTCAATGTCTGCACGACGAATCTCCGTATGACGGCTATGGGGCATCATGAAAACGTCGTCAAATCCTCGGAAAATGGGTAACTGGGCATCAAGGGTATGTTGCGGGAAGATGCCAAACATCTTCGTCGGCAATGGGTACTTGGGTATACCATAATGGTAAAAGAGTCCTGCCTGTGCCGCCCAACATATATATAATGTGGAGGTGACATGTGATTTCGCCCACTCGAAGATTTGCGAAATCTCATCCCAGTACGACACGTCCTCATATTCCAACGTCTCCACGGGTGCCCCCGTGATGATCATGCCGTCGAATTTCTCCTTGGAAAGCGTGGCGAAGTCTTTGTAGAACATCATCATATGCTCAATGGGCGTGTTCTTGGGCGTATGGCTGCGTAGCTTCATGAAGTTAATCTCCATTTGCAGGGGCGTATTGGAAAGCAAGCGAATGAGGTCTGTCTCCGTGGTAATCTTCAAAGGCATCAAGTTCAGGATGACGATGCGCAGGGGACGAATGTCCTGTGAGTGGGCGCGAGTAGCATCCATCACAAAGATATTCTCTCTCTTCAACAGTTCTATCGCTGGCAGTCGGTCTGGTAAACGTAACGGCATGGTCTCAATGATTTTGCTTGCAAAATTACATGAAAAAATCCAAATACCATGAATAATATCGCACTTTTATGTCGTCGATTCATCACTTAAGTTGTCAATAGATGTCGGTTGTCGGCGGCAAACATATCCTTTGCGTTTCGTATATACGGCATATACGATTGATATATGCCGCAAATACCAAATGCAAACCATACCTTTGATAAAACCAACCCATAATGACGGAAATGATAAAGGATATAGTTATTTCGTTCCATAATCATGCAGGATTCCAAGAAAAATGATTATTTTTGCAAACAGATTATAACAAACTATCCAAATCATGAGACTTTTACAATCACTAATCATCGCATTGATGACACCCTTCTGCCTCTATGCGCAGGGATGGGATGCCGCGAAGTACAAACAAATCGAGAGTAACATCCAACAGCCCTCATTCGCTGAGCGTACCTACAACATCACGAAATATGGGGCGAAGACGGAAGCCACGGCTGCCGTGAACCAGAAAGCCATCAACAAAGCCATACAAGTATGCTCGAAAACGGGCGGCGGCAAAGTCATTGTTCCCGAAGGAACATGGAACACAGGTGCCATCACGCTCCTCTCGAACGTAAACTTGGTGGTGGAGAAGGGGGCAACGCTGCTCTTCGCCTTTGACACTAATCTTTATCCCATCGTGAAGACGCGCTGGGAAGGTATGGACTGCATGAACTACCAACCATGTATCTACGCCTACGAGGCGACCAATATCGCCATCACGGGCGGGGGTACGATTGATGGCAATGGAACTAATGAGACATGGTGGAAGATGTGCGGCAGCCCACGATTCGGTTGGAACGAGGGTGTGACGGAGTCGCAAAGGATTGGTCGCCCATTGCTCTTTGAGTACGCAGAGGGTGGGAAACCCATTGAAGAGCGCGACATGAAAGGAAAAGGTATGCGCCCCCAGCTCATCAACATCAATCACTCGGAAAACATACTCATTGAAGGCGTGACCCTCCTTCGCTCTCCTTTCTGGGTGATTCATCCCGTATTGTCGAAGAACATCACCGTGAAGGACGTGAAGGTGTATAATGAAGGACCTAACGGAGACGGTTGCGACCCTGAGTCGTGCGAGAACGTGTTGATAGAGGGATGTACCTTCCACACGGGCGACGATTGCATCGCCATCAAGAGTGGACGTAATGCCGACGGTCGGAAATGGAACATACCCAGCAGAAACATCATTGTGCGCCATTGCAAGATGGAAGACGGACACGGTGGAGTGGTCATCGGTTCAGAGATCACGGGCGGCTGCAACAACGTATTCGTGGAAGATTGCGAGATGGATTCACCCAATCTCGACCGCGTGTTGCGCATCAAGAGCAACTCTTGCCGTGGCGGAGTGACGGAAAATGTATATATGCGCAACGTGAAAGTGGGTCAATGTAAGGAAGCCGTCATGCGTATTAACCTCAACTATGACCCCAAGGAAACCGCCCCACGTGGTTTCAACCCCACCGTACGTAACGTCTACATGGAGAACGTGACATGTCAGAAGAGCCGATATGGCATTTTGCTCAATGGCTTAGAAGATGCAGACAATATCTATAACATTAACGTAAAGAACTGTAAGTTTGACGGTGTACAGGACAAACCGCTGCAACGCACGGGCAAGAGCCATGACTTACATTTCGACAACCTGTTTGTCAACGGTTCACTTCTGACACTCGACAAACCATATAAGCACTTCTCGGAATGGATGGTGGCATCAGAGATGAAGCGCGTGGAGCATCCTTACCTCCTTGATTTCTCCTCTAAACCAAAATGGAGCTATGTGATGGGTATCGAGATGGAGTCGATGCTCGACACTTACGAAGCATATAAGGATGAGAAAATCATTGAATACCTGAAAGAATATCCCGCCAAGATGATTGACGAGAAGGGCAATATCACGGGATATAAATATGAGGACTTCAATCTCGACAATGTCCGCACGGCTCGTTTCATCCTGAGAATGTATAATCTCTTCCCCACAAAGAAGGACGAGAAGGCATTGAAAACATTGTTCAAGCAATTGGAAAAACAACCACGAACCAAAGAGGGCGTGTATTGGCACAAGGCAATCTACGCCAACCAAGTGTGGCTCGACGGCATCTACATGGGCTTGCCCTACTACACGATGGCAGCCCCACAACTCAAGGGAGCGAAGAAAGCCATGAAGTATTACAATGATGCCGTGGATCAGATAACGAAGACAGACTTCCGCACTTACGATGCCAAAACGCAATTGTGGAAACATGCATGGGACGAGACGCATACTGCATTTTGGGCGAATAGCGAGACGGGACAGAGCAAACACACCTGGGCGAGAGCATTGGGGTGGTATGTGATGGCGATGACGGAAGTTCTCGACGTGTTGCCTAATGACTACCCAAGGCGTGGAGAAATCATCGAACTGCTCAATAAGGCGATGAAATCGGTGGTGAAGTATCAAGACAAGAAGACTGGTGTATGGTATGACGTGTTAGATGTGAAGGATGACCGCAACTATTTGGAGTCTACAGCATCGAGCATGTTCGCCTACGTGATGCTCAAAGGACTTCGCAAGGGTTATCTCGATGACAGTTTCAAGGATGCAGCCATGAAGGCATACAACGGTATCATACAGCAATTTATCCGCGTGAATGCCGATAAGACCATCTCATTGACCAACTGCTGTTCTGTATCTGGCCTCGGACCCGCTCCTGGACCATACGTGACGAAGCCCAACTTCAAGCGTGACGGCAGCTTTGAGTATTACATGAGCGAACCTATCCGCGACAACGATGCCAAGGGAGTTGGCCCATTCGTCTGGGCAAGCCTCGAAATGGAACGCCTCGGCTACGACACCAATTCCTTCGGCAAGTAATGTTTTTTCAAAAATACTTATTTACCCCATTAATCCCATTTACCCTATTAAACCCTTCAAAGACATGAAAAAGATAACCATAGCCATAGACGGTTTATCCTCTTGCGGCAAGAGTACCATGGCGAAAGACCTCGCCAAGCGAATCGGATATATCTATGTTGACACGGGAGCGATGTATCGGGCGGTAACGCTCTACGCCTTGCGAAACGGTCTCTTTAACGAGGACGACAGCATCGAGATAGAAGAACTGGATAAGAAGATGGACGAAATCAATATCCATTTCCAATTCAATGAGGAGACAGGGCGACCCGACACCTACCTCAATGGCGAACTTGTGGAAAAGGAGATACGCTCCATGGAGGTGTCAAACCATGTGAGTGCCATTGCCGCCATCCCCTTCGTGCGAACCGCCATGGTTGACCAACAACAGAAGATGGGCAAGGAGAAAGGCATCGTGATGGATGGTAGGGACATCGGGACGGTCGTCTTCCCCGATGCAGAGTTGAAGGTATTTGTCATGGCGAGTGCCGAAGTACGCGCCCAACGTCGCTACGACGAACTGAAAGGCAAGGGAATGGAAGCCGATTATGATGACATTCTCAAGAACGTACAAGAAAGAGATTACTTGGATAGCCATCGGGAAGTGTCTCCGTTGAGACAAGCTGACGATGCCATCGTATTGGACAATAGTGAAATGACCATCGATGAGCAGAATGAATGGCTTTACCAAGAATATGAAAAAGTAGCCAATGAGTAAAGTAGAACATTTCCAAGTGTTGAACAAGGCGGTAGATGAACTCTCCGCGAAGGAGTCGCTCAAGGGACTTTTCCACGAGCACCGCGACGGCGACCCACTGCCTTCAGCCAAGGCATTAGAGGAAATCATCGACTTGGCTCGTGCCATCCTTTTCCCAGGTTTCTATGGGAAATCGTCCATGAACATCCATACGATGAAATACCAGATTGGCGTGAGTGTGGAGAGACTGCACAAACTCCTCTCGCAACAGATATTGGCTGGGTTGTGCTTCGGGTTGGCATCAGAGGAATGTGGTTGCCCGTCGGAGAATCCTTGTCTTGAAATGGCATCCTCCTTGGCTTTGAAAGTCATCGAGCGGCTGCCAGAGATACGGCGCATTCTTGCTACAGACGTAGAGGCGGCATACAACGGTGACCCCGCCGCAGATAGTTTTTCGGAAATCATTTCTTGCTATCCCGTCATTAAGGCACTGACCAACTATCGCCTTGCCCACGAATTGGTGTTGCTTGGTATACCCCTTATCCCACGTATGATGACAGAGATGGCGCATTCGGAGACAGGCATCGACATCCATCCTGCCGCCACCATTGGCGAACATTTCACCATTGACCACGGTACGGGTGTGGTGATTGGTGCCACGTGCATCATCGGCAACAATGTGAAACTGTACCAAGGCGTGACGCTCGGTGCAAAAAGTTTCCCCCTCGATGCCGACGGCAATCCCATCAAGGGCATTCCGCGCCACCCCATCTTGGAAGACAATGTCATCGTATATGCCAATGCCACCATCCTCGGACGCATCACCATCGGAGAAGGATGCGTGGTTGGTGCCAACGTATGGGTAACTAAAAACATGCGCCCCAAGACTAAGAAGTTCAAGAAAGAGAAAATCGACAACCTCGAACTGGAGTATAGTGAGGGAATGGGGATATAAATAAGGAGTTTAGGAGTTACAGGAGTTCTGACATCACACCACTTTATGCCTAAAGAGAGGGACAGGGCAGATGCCTATCGTAGTGCCGCATGGGACGGCGACACTCGGGCAATGAATAATCTCGGTGTGTGTTATCACCGTGGCTATGGCGTGAAAGAGAATCACGAGCTGGCTTTTGAATGGTATCTCAAGGCAGCGATGCTCGATGATGTCTATGCTTGTTTCAATGTTGCAGAGTGTTATTACAATGGTGATGGGGTGGAACAAGACTTGTCATTAGCATTCCAATGGTATATGAAAGCGGCGGAGAAAGGCGATAAGCAGTCGCAAGTGAATGTTGCCAATGCTTATTATTTAGGACAAGGCACACCTATAGACCATGAAAAGGCATATCTATGGTATCGAGAGGCAGCATTCCAAGGGCATATCCTGTCACAGAAGAATTGTGGGGCGGCTCATTGGAATGGTGACGGTGCGAAGAAAGACGTAACAGAGGCGGCATTTTGGTACGAATTAGCGGCACAAGGCGGCGATGCCCAAGCACAATTTGCCATTGGTTGGTTTCATCTAACAGGCAATGGTGTACCACAGGATGAGCGCATCGGACTGAGATGGATCCACAAAGCGACAGCACAAGGCTACCAACCTGCCATTGACTATTGCAAGGAGCATGGCTATCGGGTGTATTAGCCCAAGACAAAAACAACGAGAATCTACACCAATATTCTCTCTATTTGTTTATCAGAGGCATTCGGCAAGACTTTCCTTAAATGGGTAATCATACGATGGAAAGACTCCTCTGCCGTGCGTGAACACCGACACGCCTCCTTCCCAAGGAGTTGTTCGGGGGTGGTGAGCAATGACCATCCCCAGCCATATTCCCTGCCATGTCGGTCGTGGGGATAGACAAAATCCTCGGTGATGATATAGCATCCCATCTGCAAGCGGGTGATATACCCATCAAACTTACTTCGCATTTTGGTGCCCGTGAAGCCACATGCCGCTCGGAGTTCCCTTGTAATCATGCTGCCATTCTCACGTAAAGTCATCAAGATGGCATCATCGATGGAGCCTTCTTGTGGGATAGGACACACGTGGCGACGGTGATTGTAGAAGTCAGGCCACCACTCCCTACTGATGAATCCCGCTTTCTTATTGAAGAACTTGCCATAAACACAGTTCCCCTCTGTCACCACGGGACCTTTCCATTTCCATAACGGCCAATCCCAACCACCATCAGGAAGCATCACATACCGGCAATCGTCATCCACCATGTCCTCTGCCGAAAACCCTCGAATGCCGCTATCCAATAAAGGAAGGAACCCTATCTCCTGGATGAGTTCCATCAGTTGGATCTCGCTATGAACCTCTTCCTTTCTCATCATTTCTGCGTTATCACAATAGGATTCTCCAACTCTTTCTTCCAAACCTTCACAAAATCAAACCACCCCTTGGAAGAATGATATCCGAAATCCTCATTATCACTGGTGTATGCAAGGGTGTAATGCAACTTCCCATCCACCGCTTTCACCACGTAGGCATAATTGTCCAGATTGGCTGGTTGCTCACTCACTCGATATTTTGCGGGTATGCAAACGGCGAGTCCCACCGTCTCACGTTTCCAATTAAGCGTATCGGAGGAAGGCCAATCCGTACCCCAACAAGCGCGAAGACCGTCTTTGTCGGTAAATTCCTCCGAGTTCTTCACGTTGATGATACCCGTGGAGAACTGCAACTCTGCCACGGGGCGGTTGAAAGTGACATCCACGTCAAAGTCACGATGACCAGCGTAGAGTGTATAACGTATCGTCATGTTCACAGGCGAGGATGTGGGAAACATCTTCCAACCCTTGTCTTCCACCTCAACGATGGTACGCACGGGACCTTTGGCGAGGATGCGCTGGGTACGATGTGCCACGTCAGCAAGCATCGTAGGAGCGTTGCCGTCCCATCCCCGTAATGCACCGAGGCCGAAAGTATGGCCTACCCACAGCACATCATCACCATACCCCTGTTTCTTTTGTTCTTCCGAGGTGTAGAATTGTGTCTCTTTCAATTCCAAGCCTTGGTGGAACTTGCCATAGAGGTCGATGGTCTGCCGCTGGTCAAGGTAAATGCGCATGGCAATCAGTTCGCTCTCGAATGCCACGCCATGATGGTGCAATACATTGTAACTATTGCTATTGGCAGTCTCCTTATCAATGGTAATACTTGATATGTATATGTCATGCTTGTTCTTCTCTTTCACTTTACCATTGCGCATCACCATCTCGGCATAGGTGCGAGGCGTATATTCACGAGGTGTTCCTATGTCAAAGAAGGTTACATGAGCCATCTTCTGCGCCTTTTTCCCAATATTCGCAACGAAAGCCAACTCATCAAACACACCGTCTTGGTCGAGGTCATCGAGCTGGCAAGGTATCTCCTGTCCGTCGATTTGAACGAGAGCCGACTTGACATCACCATATTCCGCTAAGTTTATTACGACAGGCACATCCTTTCTTTCCCAAGAGGAGGGATTTTTCATTTGTACTTCGAGGGTCACCTGCCCCACTCCATTCACTGCCCAAAGCAATGCCAAGGGAATGATTTGCTTAAAATTCACCATATTCAATCACACATTTTTTATTTATAGAACGGATTTATCTCTGCTTTATTGTTTGACCACCACACCTTTCTCCAATATAGGCCCATCATGCGATAAT
>JAFYZV010000077.1 GCA_017548525.1 Prevotella sp. | reverse complement strand
ACTGATAGACGATGCACCACGTAAGCGCATGGTCGTTCCCGCTCCCAAGTTACCAGAGACGGAAACGATGTCGAGACCGGCGATACGACCTTGCAAAGCCTCATCGATGGTATTCATACCCAATCCCTCGAACTCCTTGGTGTCGATGGTCTGCGTGGCAAAAGAGATCTCTCGCTCTGGGATGGCAAGACCACCACCATTGAGACGACGCTTGGCAACCACGGTAACCTCCTTGAGGTTGGTTTCCGACTTCATCTTCACCTCATACTCCTCGCGGTCGATTGGCAGGGTGATCGTTTTGAAGCCCACATAGCTGAAACGAACCTTATCCTTGGGATTGCTTATCTTCATCGAGAAGTTACCATTGATGTCAGTAACAGTAGCCTCTATGATACGTCCGCTACCGTCAACCTCGCAGACGGAGGCACCCGTAAGCTCACCAAACTCATCGGTAACTGTTCCGTGGATGGCTGTAATCTGTGCCGAGGCACCCATTGCTACCATACATAGTAGCGTCAATACGAAATATTTAACTGAGCCATTCATAATCATTATCTCCTCCCTTTAGCTTCATTGGTAGTTTTCAAAGCATTCACCTCATCCCTCCAGGATGTCAACTGCTCCTTATCGTATAAGAGTACACCGTCAATCTGATGCACAACGACATCCGAGGCATTATAGATCAAGTCATTCTGGCCCGAAGCCTGACGCCAATACTCGCGACCAATCTGGTTGTACAAGCCATTCGCCTTAACCACGTTCCGCACGTTGCCGAGCTGGTCGGAAATAGTCATCTTATCATCATCGGCAGACACCGTGAGACTGAAGAAACGGCTATTGAGGGGATTGAGCTTGGAGGTCTCGAATTTCACTTTGCTCAATGGTTCGCCACCAATGAACACGGAATTATCCTGAATGTGATAGCGCAAGAAATTGGAGATGCGGTCAGAGACAATCGTCTGTGCCATCTTCAACAAAGCGGCATCACCATCAAACTGCTCTGCCGTAAGGTCGTCATAGTCTCCCCAGTCGGGCAGTATGCCGTCTGCTTGCAACTTCTCGATGGCATCATTGGTGGGAACATACACCGTATAGTTATAGGCATCAAACAGGTTGACGTTATAATCGGCACACGTATATCTCGACGATAGGCGCGTGGAGAGCAGCTTACTGCCAAACAATAATTCAAAGAACTTAGAGTATTCGGGATTATTATTCAAGATGGAGTATGTGGAACGGCTACTGGTAAGGGGCATTTGGTCGTTTACCACATACGACTTTCCATTACCCGTTTCAGACTGGTCATAAATGGTGGTGACAGTGATAGGCGTTCCCGTCTCTATCTGAAGGCCGCCAGAGACAGTCATCACACCCTCTTGTCCTGCATTGGTCACCTTGATGGCACTACCGCCCTTACTCTTGTAGTAGGTATGTCCATCTTCCACGTTGCCCACGATAATCAAGCTGTTGAGAAGATCGGTCAGACGGTTGGACACTTGCTCAGAGGTAGCATCGCTCAAGTCTGTACCAGGGACAATCTCCTGCGTGTCAATGTCATACCTGTAACGATGTGCCTTGACCGTCTTGGCATCATAATCGTAATAGAACTCAAAGAGCGTGGAGACGGAAGAGCCGTAGGAGCAGGGGTCTACATAGCGCAACATCGCCGTGTTGGTGGGGATGAAGAAGCTATAGTAAGAGTCCATGGAGTTGAGGTAAGGCTCGAAATTGAGGTTCTCGATACCCCAATAGATGACATTCATGATATTCTCATTGACCAGTGCAGGGAAGGAAACCGACGAATATGCCGCTGGCGAGAACACCTTATTGATGAGGTAAACCACGCCATTGCATCCCATGAAGCAACTATCTACATCATCGGTGGTGATACCGAGCGACACCTTCGTGGTATTGTCAACGATATAGTCGAACTTGGAGGGTACCGTCTCGGAGAAAGTGTTAATCATATTGATGTTCATCATCTGCACCAACACCTTCAAAGGAACATTTTCCCACGTGCCATACATGTCTTGCAAAGGCCTGCCGTCGTGGTTCCACCAATATTCAAGTGCCTCATTGGTAGGCACGAGCATAGCTCCGGCATCATAGTGGAGGTCTCGTCCTGCGGTATTGGAATACATATACTGGTTCCATCCGGGGTCGAAACTGAGTTGGGCATCCACACGGTCGCCATCAGGACCTACGTTCAAGTCATCCAAGGCCGACGTGGTGGAGAAATAACGCAATACAAAGACGGAATCGGTATTATTGTACAAGCGGTTGTACTCCTTCGTTGCCGCCTCATTATAATAAGGTGCGCTATACCTGTCGAGCAAACTGCCGAAGAGCGACATGTTGGCATGACTATGTACGATGCCCGCCATGTTGTCGGAAGAGGTCATCACGCCATCGACCTTATGGATGTATCCGTTCTTGCAGGCAATGTCTCGCTCGATGATTTTCTTGCCGTTCACCCACGCATCCGCAACGGAATTGGAGGCACCATTGGTAAGGATCGATAGGTCTTCACCCGTGATTTTGTTCAACTTCATGTAAGCTGGCAGGAAGTGGATCATCGGCTTGGAGGTGTTGTCGCGTAAGAGGACGATGCCATCCTTATGATCCTTGTACTTTGCCCAATACTGTGTGTTGGGCATTTCGGCAGGATAAATCCTCGCCACAGAGTCATAGATGGAGACAGCTGTCTCCCTTCGCATACATTCGCCCTCCGATGGTGGGTTGCCACTCACGTTGGAGAGCAGTTCCACGAGGTAGGCATTGTTTACCATCGCCGCATTGAGCAACAGTTTCTTTTGGGCTGCGGAGAGGTCCTCGTACCTCCTCACCCCCCATGAATTACTCTTGAAGAACTCGTTGTAGGCGTTATCATCCGCCACAAACAAGGTCTTACTACCCGTTTGGCTCAACACCGACGTCTGGTTCAAGTCGTCGATGAGCCGCAAAGTGTAGGTGTAGTTGCCGTCGTCCTGCAAGCGTTCATAGATGGAGTTGCCGAGCCAATCGGGCTGCCCTGTCAGCTCGTCCGTCTGGCACGACTGCAACATCCCCGCCCCAGAGAGCAACAGCGATGCCCCAAGGGCCACCACACAGTCTCTTGTCTTAGGTATGATACTTTTCATGCTATTATATATATAATATGTGTAGTTACAATAAAGCCTCTCGTCAGGTTTTTAGATTATTTTGCAAAAATAATATCTTTTTTTCTTTCAGACAAACTTTTTCACAAAGAATATTCGTTTGGTTTCTTTTAATGTGGGTTTATGAAAGAATCGAATAAGTCAGTCACCCTTATTGACAATGGGAAAAACAGAATAGCAATACACATCTAACTTACCCAATTGATGCAAGGAGAAATGGAGAGGGATAGGTCGGAAGGAGGTTGGTATATGCCACGGGTGCATATACACGGGCAGGGCTCATTTGTTGAATAGCCAAGAACAGAGGTCGTTTACCCACGGCAGGGTAAACCTAAACCAACGATACTTCGCCACAGGCTTACCTCCGAAGCTGAGGATAAACTTCCTAAACTGGTTGCTCTTATAGGGTAAGCCCACGTCTAAGAAGTTGATGTGGGCGTAATGGTGGTCGTAAGCATACTGGATGGCATTCCACATCGTTATCGTCTCGGGGTAAACGAGGGCATAGGTTTTCCTTCGCGTGGCGATATACCATAGGAAGGCGTTGCCGTCGGAATAGATACAGGCACACCCACCGATGATTTTCCCCTTGTAGATTGTGATGAAGATGCGGGCGTTGTCACTCTGGCTCAATGTGGCATACATCTTTTCGGGCGGGAGGAAGCGGCGAATCTTCATGCGATAAAAGTTCTTGAGCAACTTGTAGAAACGATGAAGTTCCTCCTCGTTCTCCACTTCGCGCGTGATGACACCCGCTGCTTGTGCCTTGCGAATCTCCTCTGCCACCTTGT
>JAFYZV010000076.1 GCA_017548525.1 Prevotella sp. | reverse complement strand
GGCATCTTTCCTGTCCATCAGGCGGTTTAGCCGTGTGGCTTGCCTTTCACGGTAACGGTAAAACAGGTACGCCAAGAAAGACAGGATTGCCATTACGGACAATACCATAAAGACGATGAAATGCCGCAAGTCAGATGCCTCCTGCTGTGGACTAAAAGCTATCAACATAACGCCTAATATGAATATGTACAATGTTCTTGTAAACATACGTGTTGATTGTTTCATTATTTCTCGGTTACTAAGATGCAGCCTACCTTCGCATTCCGTTGCAAAGATACGACACTTTTTTTGAATGTTATATCATTTGCCTATGGAAAAAACACGAACAAAGTGAAACAGGAAAATGTTGCAAATCAATCGGTTATGAAAAAAAGGCACTCTTAACCCCATGGAAAATTATTGGCAAAGGCATGAATCTTTTCAGGTTTAGTTCCATACTCATAGTTTTTTATCATTCTTTTGATTATTTATCGGGCAATGGAAAAAGATGGGAGAATGAAAACGAGGATTGAGAATTATGAGATGCGCTACACGCAGAAATTTCACAAAATGGCATTCAAAATCTTTCAAAATGGTATCGGAATCATTCAGGATTATGGAAGGCAAAAGATATTTTGAATCATTTTGAAAAGGATTTTGCACAATTTCTCGCCGCAAGGCGACCCCTTCTGAGCCACGAAATTCCGATGAAAGATGTTGACAAAACGGCACTCGGTGAAAGGTGTGAAATAGGTGTTTCAGGACGGATGGAGCGTCTGAAATATCCAGAAAATCCAGTAATTCCAGGCGGAAACGGCAATTTAACATTTCTTATGCGGTATTCTTTGGTGATAGATGCCACACCCGACCCTCTAAAAATGGGTGTTTATGGGTAGCGGATGCCGCCCAAAAGATGTTAAATCGCCGCATTTATGGATAGCGGATGATGACCATGAAACGCAAGTCATTGACATTCAGTGGATTAGAAAAATGCAAAAAACGGGTGTATTTACGCCCAAGATAGGAGTTGGTGGCAAATAACGCAGCCACGGAGGCTTATTTTGTGATAAAAAAATGACAAAAGGAAAGGGGGTTGAAGATTGAAAATGGAAGATGGAAGACGGGTTGATGCAACATCATCTTCCTTTTTCAATCATTAATCTTCAATCTCCCCAAGGCTTGCTTGAAGAAATGGGAATAGCGTTGTTGCCCTTCGAGGTCAAGATGCAGACCATCGGTGGTGAGGTATGTGGTGGTGTCGTTGGGAAGATAGGTGTATTGGGTGTTGGGGAACGCTTGCTTGACGGTTTGACGGGTCTGTTCCAACTCTTTTAAATGGTATAGCGATTCATTGACGGGCATTTCGAAAAAGGCGAAACGTGTGCCTTCGCTTTCCAATTGTTTGATGAGTGACGTGATAGTTTGCAGCCTTTCTTGGAGTTTATCGGTTGGAAGGGAAGTGTCTTCTGTGAGATGCCGTTCGATGTTCTGCCGAAGGATGGTTGTGTCAACGGTTGCTGCGGCCGCTTGGGGATTGAGTCCCATCGCCTTGATCATGAGTCCGCTGATGAGGCATATTGGTTCGTTTTGTTCCCTAAGTGATGGGATGAAGCGGCGAATGGTGGGTATGATTCCTTGTGACACCTTGCTTATCATGTCGTCGTTGCCGTCTCTGCAAAACAAGTTTGTCTCCAAGAGGACAACCTTTGGTTTATCGGGGTTGGATAAGATGAGCCGAAGCCCGTCTTCCACGGCACATCCGCCGAAGGCTACCGACTTGACGAATGGAATGCTGTCGCCTATGATTCGAGCAGAGAGCGACGTTCCCACCATGGCGGTGTCGGCATGGTCGCCGTAAAGGAATTGCTGTGCCTTGACGATGTTGTCTTGCCATTGGTGGGTGGGCATACCGAGGGTAGGCTGTAGGGCAATGATGATGGCATGTATTGCCGTGAAGATGGCGAATGCGATGAGGCTTTTCTTAATCATGATAAGAAGTTGTGTCAGAATTGGAAATAGACGAAAGAGTTGGCACTGCCGCTGTTGGTGAGAATGAGGAACAACATCAACCCATAAAAAACGTAGTCAAACCGTAGAATATATTTCTGGATGAATGTTGTCTGTCGATAGTAATACAACAGATGGTAGATGATGACGGGGAGAGAATAGATGGCGATGGGCATCAGCTTGGGGTCGATAAGTGCCACCTTGCCATAGTTGGTGACGATACATTGCACATAATGGACGGCATCGGCGAAATTGGGCAACACGAACAATAACCATCCAAATGACACAAGGGTGAACACCAAGATGACAGATAAGAGGTGGGAGGCTCGCTCGGCGGCTGGGCTTTTCCCTAACGAAACACAATATCTGCGCTTGCCACAGACAGCTCTTTCGATGACAAGGCATAATCCGTGGAATGTTCCCCATACCAAGAAGCTCCATGCCGCGCCGTGCCATAGTCCGCCGAGCATCATGGTAAGTAGTAGGTTGAGGTATGTACGTGCCTTTCCCTTTCTGTTTCCACCAAGCGAGAAGTATAGGTATTCCATCAGGAATTGTGACAACGTGATGTGCCAACGTTTCCAAAACTCGCGGAATGACGATGAGATATAGGGGAAATGGAAGTTGGTGGGGAGTTGATAGCCAAACAGCGATGCCACGCCAATGGCAATCAGCGAGTAACCAGCGAAATCTGCGAAGATCTGCATAGTATAACCGAAGAGCATCAGCAGCAAACTTCCCGTGCCTCGCAGCTCAAAATATGGATAAGCCATCCAGAAGGTAAAATCTTTCAAGTTGTCGGCAACCACCATCTTGAGGAAATATCCCACGACCAATGACTTGAAGGCGAATGCAAAGTTGATGTCCTTGAGATGTTTGGGTTTGATGTCATCGAAGAACTCACGTGACTTGGCGATGGGACCCGCCAGCAGCTTTGGGAAGAAAACGATGTATAGGAATGTCCTTCGGAGATGTTCGCGCAAGGTGATACCTTGTGTGGTGGCTTGGTCGAGCTTGCCCCGATAGGCATCCACGACGAGGCTGATGCCGCTGAAGGTGTAGAAGGAGATTCCCAAAGGAAGGGGTATGGTACAAAGGAAATGGCCGATGCCGTCGCTGGTGTCCATGAAAGAGTTGGCGAGCAGTCCACCATATTTAAACAATGCGAGGAGCAGGAGGTTGAGAATGACTCCACATGTGGCGTATGCCCTTGGCCTACCTTTTTCCATGGCTCCGTAGCTTGCCAAACCGTTCAATAGTGCGGAGGCGAGGAGCAGCAACAGCAACCACGGGCTATCATACGCATAAAACACGAAACTGAAAGCAAGTAGTGTATATGTTTGCCATCTCTTCAGGGAGGGTAGATAATACACAAACAATGCAGCGAGTGTCAGGAAAACGAATGGCCAGGAATTGAAGAGCATGTGAGATGATGGTATAGAGATGATAGATGAAAAAGAGGATGTACCACTGACGGCACATCCTCAGTTATTATGAAATGCTTATTTCAGTTAAGACTTCATGATTAGGCAGTCTCAACGTCTGACTTAATCTTGCGACCCATCCAAAGGTAAGCGATGGGGGAGGCGATGAAGATAGAACTGAGCGTACCGAAGATGACACCGAGGGTCATGGCGAATGCAAAGCCCTTGATGCTACTACCACCAATGAAGAGGATGCAGAGCAACACAATCAACGTAGACAACGACGTGTTGATGGTACGTGCGAGGGTCTGGTTGATGGAGTCGTTAAACACCTTCTGGATGTCCTGCTTGGGATGTAGGCGCAAGTTCTCACGGATACGGTCGAACACCACCACCTTGTCATTGATAGAATAACCTATCACGGTCAAGATGGCACCGATGAATGTCTGGTCTACTTCCAAGGAGAAAGGCATCACTTTCTGCAAGAGTGAGAAGAGTCCGATGACAATCAACGCATCCAAAGCCAATGCCACCGTGGAACCTACGGAGAATGCCACATTGCGGAAACGCAAGAGGATGTAGAGGAAGATGGCGATAAGGGCGATGCCCACGCTAATGAATGCGCCGCGTGTGATGTTCTTGGCGATGGATGGTCCCACCTTGGTGGAGCTGATGATGGAGCCGCCTTCGCGTACGTCAGGATTCTTGAACGCATCGACGTTGGCTTGGCTCACCAATCCCTTCTTTTTCAAAGCGGTATAGAGGATATTTTCTGCCTCATCGTCAACGGTGGGACTGTTGGACTCAATCTTATAGTTTGTAGACATACGGATGGTCTTGTTGTCTGTACCAAGTGCCAAGGCTCCCGTGTTGCATCCAGGGAATGCCTCTGCGAGCAATGTGCGGACTTCCTCGGGCTGAACAGGCTTCTCAAATTGGATGACATAGTTACGACCTCCCGTGAAGTCGATGCTCTTGCTGAGACCTTGTACGAAGAAGCTAATCACGAAGATAGCAACGGCGATGGCTGCGAAGGTGAATGTCTTTTTGTACATAGACATGAACTTAAAGTTGGTGTTCTGCATCAAGTTCTTGGAAAGACTGGTGTAGAACTTGAGGTTGAGCCAACGATCCTTGTTCATCTGATGCTCATAGACGAGACGGGTGAGGAACACTGCCGTGAAGAACGAACAGGCAATACCAATCATCCACGTGGTAGCGAAACCACGGATAGGACCTGTACCGAACACATAGAGGATGATACCCGTCATGAATGATGTCACGTTGGAGTCGAAGATGGCAGAGAATGCGTTGCTGTAACCAGCGGCAACAGCACGTTTAATGCCCTTTCCAGCTCGCATTTCTTCCTTGATGCGCTCATAGATAAGCACGTTGGCATCTACTGCCGTACCCAATGAAAGCACCATACCAGCGATACCCGACATGGTTAGGGCGGCTTGGAATGAGGTCAAGATACCGAGTGTGAAGAAGATGTTGATAATCAAGGCGAGGTTGGCCATCATGCCTGGGATGATGCCATACATGGCAAGCATGTAAATCATCAACAGAATGAAAGCGATGATGAATGAGATGACACCTTGCTTGATAGACTGTGCGCCCAATGTAGGACCTACCACCTCTTCTTGCACGATACGTGCGGGTGCAGGCATACGACCAGACTTGAGGGTATTGGCAAGGTCTTTGGTGTCCTCGATGGTGAAGTTACCTGAGATGGATGACTGTCCGCCGTCAATCTCACCGTTCACACGGGGTGCAGAATACACGACGCCGTCCAACACGATGGCGATAGCTTTGCCCACGTTGGCTTTCGTCAAGGCAGCCCAACGGCGAGCTCCTTCGGTGTTCATGCTCATGGAAACCTCGGGGGCACCTGTCAAATTGTTGAATTGGTCTTTGGCATCTGTCACCACGTCACCCTCCAATGGGGCACGGCCAGATGAGTTGGTCACCTTCAAGGCATGAAGTTCAAAGATGTTCTTGGAACCTTGAATCATGTCCGTTGGCTTGGCACTCCACAACAATTTCACATCGGAGGGAAGGATTTGTTTACCCAAGTCGGAACGGAGGATGGTATTAATCTCAGCGGTGTCACGCACATTGGCGAAACCAACCATGCTCAACTGACCGTCGGTAGGTTGGAACATGGCGAGCAAAGGATGCTGTTTCTTGGCGGCAGCCACCTCGTCGTCTGTGTTCTTAGCAACACCAGCCTTGTCTGCTTGGTTGTCAATCTTGAATTTAGGTTGTGCCTCTGTGGGTTTCTTTTCTTCTTCAGGTGTTGCGGGAGTGTCCACTTTGGCAGCAGTAGTGTCTTCCTTCACGTCGGTATTTGCCAAACGAGCGTCGATTTGGTTGAAGTAAGGGATAATCTCGTTGGAGTTGTATGTCTCCCAGAACTCGAGGTTGGCACTTCCTTGCAGCAGCTTACGCATACGCTCTGGCTCGCGGATACCTGGCATTTCTACCATGATGCGCCCCTGCTGTCCCTCTAACTTTTGGATGTTGGGCTGCACGACACCGAACTGGTCGATACGGGTACGTACCACGTTGAATGAGTTGTCGATGGCGTTTTGCACCTCGTCGCGGAGAGCTTTTTCTACCTCAGAGTCGCTGCTCTGTGGGGAAACTTTTC
>JAFYZV010000075.1 GCA_017548525.1 Prevotella sp. | reverse complement strand
GGATGGGGAGTTAAAGGGAAGTTAAAAGGACAAATGTTTCGTCAATTCACGGGCTATTGTCCCTTTAACTCCCCTTTTAACTTCCGAAAGATAAGCGAAAACAAATTACCTCAATGTAAAGCAGCAATTGCCAATAATTTGTTTTGAAGAAGTTCCAATAAGAGCCTCAAAATCGCCAGGCTCAGCAGTCCATTGCCCTGTTTGGTCGTTGTAGAAACTCAAGGCAGCCTTGTCGATGGTCAATGACACCTGTTTGGTTTCTCCAGGTTGGAGATAAACTTTCCGAAAAGCCTTTAGTTCCTTCAACGGGCGTTCCACCGATGCTTGCTTGTCGTGGATGTAGAGTTGGATGGTCTCTGCCCCTGCACGGTTGCCCGTATTGGTTACTGGGATGGTGAAGGTGATTTGTTCGTTGGCGGTCATCGTGCGCTTGTCTGCCGTGACCTTGCCCAATTTGAACGAGGTATAGCTCAAACCATAGCCGAAAGGAAACAGTGGATTTTGATTCTTACGGTCTTTGGTAAGACGATCCATCCAACGGTAGCCAACAAAGATTCCTTCCTTGTATTCCTCGTCAATGATTCGATGGTCATCGCGCCATGTTCCAGGATAGCTGTTGGTGGCGTGGGCTCCGCATTGGTCGAGCGAGGCATACCACGTGAACGGCAGTTTACCCGAGGGATTCACTTCGCCGAAAAGAACGGAGGCGATCGCCTTGCCAGCCTCAGAACCGATGAACCATGCTTGTACGATGGCGGGAACATCTTTCAACCAAGGGAGGGCGGCACCGTTGCCAGAGATATTCACATAGACGAGACGCGGATTCACTTTCAAGATAGCCTCAATCACTTCGTTTTGAGCGTATGGAAGGTCGTAGCTCAGACGGTCGTGACCTTCGCAATCTTGGTGATTGCTCTTGTTGAGACCACCGATGAAGATGACCACATCTGCTTGTCGGGCTTTCTCTATCGCTTCTGCCGTTAACTCCTCCTGCGTACGCAACTCGTAAAGACTTCGTCCTACCGTCACGCCATTGTAGCTTTGGATGGTATCACCCACATAGCCACGGGCAAAGTCGATGTGGCCATTCGGAGCATGAGAAGACACCCATTCACGAATTCCGTCGAGAGGAAGGATTTCATGTTGAGCCTTGAGAGAAGAGGAGCCTCCGCCAACCGTCATCATCTTGATGGCATTCTCGCCAACCACCAGAATACGTTTCGTCTTTGTCAAGTCGATTGGCAGTAGCGAGGCGGCATCCTTACTCCTTACTCCCCTACCTACAGGGCTTGGGCTATTCTTCAACAAGACGATTCCCTCTTGCGCAATCTTCAAGGCTGCCTCATAATGGCTTTCCGAACAAAGGAAACCCACGGGGCGATGACGATTCATCGTGGTGCGGAAGAACAGGCGCAACACGCGGCGAACCTTGTCATCAAGTTCCTTGGTGGTGTATTTCCCATCACGAATGAGTTGTTTGTAACTGTCTGCCAAGAAATAGCTGTCGTAGGCATTGGTCTTGCCCATCGTCAGTCCGTTGGTCCATGTGCCAAACTCCAAATCCAGTCCATTCTCAATCGCCTCCTTCGTATCATGACAACCGCCCCAGTCAGATATGACCACACCATCAAACCCCCAGTCGTGCTTCAATATTTTGTTGAGCATCGTGGCATTGTGGCAGTTGTGCTGGTTTTGGTAGAGGTTGTAAGCCCCCATGATAGCCCATGCCCCGCCTTCTTGCACGGCAGCCTTGAATGCGGGCAAATAGATCTCGTGGAGGGCGCGGTCGCTGACGATGACATTCACCTGATGGCGATACTCCTCGTCATTGTTCAAGGCATAGTGTTTCACACAGGCTGCCACGCCCTTCGACTGCAACCCCTGCACGTATGGTACCACCATGCGCGAGGCGAGGCAGGGGTCTTCGCCCATGTACTCGAAGTTGCGCCCCCCGAGCGGTGTGCGGTAGATGTTCACCCCAGGGCCCAATATCACGTTCTTATTCCGATAGAGAGCCTCCTCGCCAAGGCTCTCGCCATACAGCCGAGCCATGTCGGGATTCCACGTGGCAGCCAGACAGGTGAGGGCGGGGAAAGCCACACACGAGTCGTTGGTCTGCCCCGCCTGTTCCCACTCATCCCAAAGCACGTCGGGGCGCACACCGTGCGGTCCATCGTCTGTCCAAAGGTCGGGGAATCCGAGACGCTTCACCCCCGCGCTGCTGAATTTCGACTGCGCATGTATCACAGCAATCTTCTCGTCAAGCGTCATGCGGGCGAGGGCATCGTCAATGCGCTGTTCGATGGGTTTACCCTCGTCAAGATATACAGGCACATTTTGTGCTTGTAGCGGAATGCTTGCCAATCCCGCTACAAATGCGATGATGATATGTTTCATGGTTTATTTCTTTTGGAATACGCGGATATAGTCAATTTCCATCGTGGCGGGCAAGGCACTCTCGTCAACACCTTGTGAGCCTCCCCACGTGCCGCCCCAAGCGAGGTTGAAGATGACATAAAACGGGTCGTCGTAAGGCCAATCGTCACGACCTTTGCCCTTGTTGTCGTATGAGAGCTGTACCTTGCCATCGACGTAGGTGGTGATGTTCTTGGCTGTCCAGAGCATGGCGTATGTATGGAACTCACCTTCTGCCCCGTCGCACTTCATCTCATGCGTCACCTGCGTGTTGTTAGTGTGTACGTGGGCATTGGCGTGTAGACT
>JAFYZV010000008.1 GCA_017548525.1 Prevotella sp. | reverse complement strand
GGTAGATTTCCCCATGCACAAGCGCGGTGTGCTTTGCTTCGAACAAATTCTCTTCTATAAGTCATTGGAAGTCATGGGGCTTTGCGCTTCTATCTTGTGTGACAACAACCAAGACCCGGAACAAGTCAGAATGTACCATACGGAATCCCAGCAATACGGAAGAATGGCTAACAACTTACGTGACAAATTGATACAGACATTTTGGAACGAGGAGCAACATGCCTTGATGCACGCCATTGAAGATGGGCAGAAGAACAACATGGTCACGAAATTTCCCAATATGTTTGCCATCCTCTACGATTGTGTCTCAGAAGAAAAGAAACAAGCCATCATGGAGCATGTCATGTTGAATGAGAGCATCGAGAAAATCACCACTCCCTATATGCGTTTTTATGAGTTGGAAGCCATGTGCATGATGGGATTCCAAACAAAGGTCATGGATGAGATAAAGAATTATTGGGGAGGGATGTTGCGTGAAGGGGCAACGACTTTTTGGGAAAAATACAATCCTAACGAGAAGGGCATCCAACACCTCGCCATGTATGGTCGTCCATACGGAAAAAGTCTCTGCCACGCCTGGGGAGCAAGCCCTATTTATATCATCGGTAAATATTTTTTAGGAATACAACCTACTAAGCCTGGTTATGAGGAGTACATCATCAAGCCTTCTCTTGGCGATCTCGAATGGATGGAAGGCGATGTGCCTACACCTTTTGGGAAAATCCATATCATGATGAATCGGCTTGAGGTGAAGGTCACCAGCGATGGTGGTATAGGAACGCTCATAGTTGATGAACACCAAATACCCATTCCTCCGAATGAAGAAATCACCTTATCCTATTAACGATATGAACATCAAGAATATATTATGGACAGTCTGCCTATTGGTCTCAATACCCACAACGGGAAAAGTGAAAGTCAAGTTCTCGAGCCATAGCCCGCAAGTAGAATATGCAGCTACACTCCTCTCGCCCATCCAAGGCAATTACACCATCATCCTTAACGATGCCAATTATGGTGGAGAGGCGGAGGGCTTCACCATCCTTCGCAAAGGGGAAAAAGTCTTGATTCAAGGCAATAACGGTAGTGGAGTAATCTATGGTGTCAACCGACTGCTTGAGTATTATGAGACAAACAAGTCTCTTGAAGGATTGACTACCATAACAGAAACACCCGAAATGAAACTACGCGGTGCCTGTGTAGGATTGCAAAAGACCGTCTATCTCCCTGGACACAAAGTATATGAATATCCCTATACACCAGAAAACTTCCCTTGGTTTTACGATAAGGACTTGTGGATAAGGTATTTAGACCTTCTCGCTTCTAACAACATGAACACCGTCTACCTATGGAATGGTCATCCCTTCGCTTCGTTGGTGAAACTTGACGACTACCCCTTTGCCCCAGAAGTAGACGATACCACGATGGAAAAGAACCAAGAGATGTTCTCCTTCCTTACCACAGAGGCAGAGCGCAGGGGAATCAGGATTATACAGATGTTCTACAACATTATCCTGTCAAAACCATTTGCCGAACATTATGGACTCAAGACCCAAGATCGTAACCGTCCCATCACACCATTGATAGCAGACTACACCCGCAAAAGCATTTCCGCCTTCGTACAGAAATACCCTAACGTGGGATTCCTCGTATGCTTGGGCGAGGCGATGTCGGGCATCGACACCGACATCCAATGGATGACTGAAACCATCATCCCTGGTATCAAGGATGGACTGAAAGCATCGGGAAGAACAGACACACCCCCCATTATCCTACGGTCACATGACACCGATGGACCAACCGTATTAAAAGCCTCATTGCCCCTCTATCCCAATATCTACACGATGAGTAAATATACAGGTGAGAGCTTGACTACATACGAGCCAGGCGGTCCATGGGGAGAGACACATCGGAAATTAGCAGCCGCCGCCCCTATCCATATTGATAATGTACATATCCTCGCCAATTTAGAACCCTGGCGTTGGTCTTCGCCCGCATTCACGCAAAAGACCGTTCAAGCCATGCACCGTGTACATCATTCCAAAGGACTGCACCTCTATCCCCAGGCAAGTTATTGGGATTGGCCATATACAGCTGATAAACTTCCCGATGGAGAACGTTTGTTGCAAATTGACCGTGATTGGATGTGGTATAAGGTATGGGGACGATATGCTTGGAATTGCCAACGTGGTGATGACCGATCCTATTGGAAACGTCAACTCGCTAACTACTATGGCATTGATACCATTGCAGCATCATATCTGTTAAAAGCATACGACGAGACGGGGGAGATTGCGCCAAAACTCATCCGCCGCTTTGGCATCACGGAAGGCAACCGACAGACCTTGTTATTGGGCATGAAGATGGGGCAATTGGTCAATCCATATAAATACAATGTTTATCCTGGATTCTATGAGAGCTGTGGTCCACGGGGCGAGAAGCTCATTGAATATGTGGAAAAGGAATGGAAAGGAATTGCCCATGAGGGGGAACTGCCTTTAGACATCGTTGCTCAATGTTGCGAACATGGTAAAGAAGCCTTGAAGCAAATAGAACTGTTAAGACTCTCATCGAAACCTACTCGGCATAAGGAGGAACTGAATCGTGTGGTACAAGACTTAAAATATTATTACATGTTTGCAGAAGCATTCCGATGGAAAGTGATGGCGGCACAACAAGTCCTTAACTACAAATGGACTAAAGACATCAATTATCTTGATGCTGCCGTTCCCTTCTTGGAACAAAGTCTCATCCAATGGAAAGAACTTTCTAACGAAACTGCCAATAGTTATCTATATGCCAACTCCATGCAGACAGCACAACGTAGGATTCCCATTGGTGGCAACGACGGGAAATACAAAACATGGATGGAAATGCTTCCCGTCTATCAAGATGAATTAGACGCTCTACATACAAATATTGAAAAGCTCAAACATCCTACAACACAACCCAATGCAAACATAGCTATTGCCTCACCTGCCAAAGTAAAGTTGGTTAAACCTTTGCAGACGGTTCCTTTGTGCAAAAA
Source organism: Prevotella sp. (assembly GCA_017548525.1). GTDB lineage: Bacteria > Bacteroidota > Bacteroidia > Bacteroidales > Bacteroidaceae > Prevotella. The sequence continues at coordinate 9,034 of JAFYZV010000008.1, read as the reverse complement.
TGCCATTGTTTTCGAGAATAGAGAAGACACGAAGATTGATACCATCGCACCAGAATTGGCACAATTACATGCTATTGTCTTAAACCGTGACACAACACGACTTAATGGCACAACCATTGAGTTCACGTGTGAAAGACCTGTTAAGATGCTTGTAGGTTTTTTCCAAGACGATGACTCCAAATGGGCTAAAGTACCTAAACTCGAAACGGATGCCACAGGAAACGAATATGGTCAAGCAGAACCCGTGTTGACCAATGCCATCAACATGATACAGATGCCACCAGTTAACATCCATGCCTATCATTTCACCCAAGGACATCATACCATTAATCTACCCAAAGGCATTATTATGATTGCTGGATTCACGGAGGCAGACATTAAACCACGCGATGTGGGATTGCAAGGTGCGGGCGACGAGGTGGATTGGCTGTTTATGAAATAAATCAGTATGAGAAGATACATCCTATCCGCATGGCTGGCTTTCTGCCTACCACTTTTTGCACAAACCGTCTCTCAAGACCGAATGCAAGAGATTTATGAAGAGGTGCGAACACCATATAAATATGGGATGGTCGTCGCACCGCAATCAAATTTCAACAAATACGACTGCCCCACCATATTCCGACAAGGTGATACCTGGTACATGACATATGTCTGTTACGATGGCAAAGACGGTACCGATGGGCGAGGCTATGAAACTTGGCTTGCCACAAGTGAAGACCTACTACATTGGAAAACATTAGGTCGAGTATTACAATTTCCATCTTCCCTATCCGCTCTTTGGGATCAAAACCAACGCGGTGGTTTCCCTTCATTGATTGACTACAATTGGGATGGTACGTATGAGATGCAAGAATACAAGCATCGTCATTGGATGACATACATTGGTGGAGCTGGCACGGGGTATGAAGCTGTTCATGCTCCTTTGAGCATCGGCATAGCATCCACATCTAACGATATTACAGAGGCTCATCCTTGGGAAACAAAAGACAAGCCATTGATGAGTTATAATGACAAAGACGCACAATGGTGGGAACAATTGACTCAATACAAGAGCACCATCTATTGGTTGAAAGACAAGGAAGAACGAATCAAGGGACAGGAGCAATATCCTTTCGTCATGTTTTACAATGCTGGGGGAAAGGATAATACCCATCCTAAGGGTGAGCGTATCGGCATTGCCTTTTCCAAGAACCTAAAGAAATGGAAACGATATGAGGGAAACCCCGTGTTCGCCAATGATAGCGATGGCACCATCACGGGTGATGCGCAGATAGTCAAGATGGGTGATTTATGGGTGATGTTTTATTTCTCAGCTTATAACCCCACTCGAAAATATAATGCTTACAACACGTTTGCCGCCAGTTATGATTTAGTCAATTGGACAGATTGGACAGGCAAAGACTTAATCGTACCATCTAAGCCATACGATGAGATGTTTGCCCATAAAAGTTACGTGGTGAAACATGATGGCATCGTCTACCATTTCTATTGTGCCGTCAATAATGCAGGACAAAGAGGCATCGCATTGGCAACGAATGTACCCTTGGGACATTCTGACGTTTCTTTCCCTCAACCTGAGCCAACAGGAAGGCGTATCGTCACCTCGTTCAATGACCAATGGAAATGCCAAATAATCGGAGATAGCATCATTCAAAATGTAAACATCCCCCATAATTTAGACGATTACTATGGCTACCGACAGCTACGTCATGGTAATCTCCATGGGTCAGCAAAATACATCAAATCTTTTGACATGGAAAAGAAAGAGGGGAAACGATACTTCCTCATGCTTGAAGGAGTAGGAACATACGCCACCATTACCCTTAACGGACATGCTTATCCCAAAGAGTTAATCGGTAGGACTTCGTTTACGCTTGATGCCACTGAAGCCTTACGAAACGGAGAAAATCAATTGCATATCCTCGTTGACCATCCTGCCATGCTCACAGAATCACCGTGGGTGTGTGGCGGTTGTTCATCCGAATGGGGATTTAGTGAGGGTTCGCAACCATTCGGTATTTTTCGCCCTGTCTCCCTGATCGAAACGGATGCGGTTCGCATCCAGCCTTTCGGGGTACATATCTGGAACAATCTTGCTTGCGATACCGTGTTTGTTGATACGGAAATCAAAAACTATACGTCGGAAACACAAGAGATAGAATTGGTTAACAAGTTCACATTGGCAAGTGGCAAGCAAGTGTTCCGCCATGCCGTTACCCTGTCTTTACGACCTAATGAGACCCAAACGATTCATCATGCAGAGCCTATCGACAATCCCATCCGATGGAGTCTTGACAATCCCTATCTGTACAATCTCACCACCATGGTCAAACGCCAAGAGAAAACCACCGACGAATGTCGCACACCTTTTGGCATTCGCAATATTTCATGGCCTATCCATCATCCTAACGACCATCGTTTCTATCTTAACGACCAGCCCGTTTTCATCAATGGCACGTGTGAGTATGAACATCTGCTTGGGGCAAGCCACGCTTTCACACACGAACAAATTGCCTCGCGCATCAAACAAATCAGAAACGCGGGCTTTAACGCTTTCAGGGAAGCCCACCAGCCTCATAACCTCTATTATCAACAATTACTCGACCAACAGGGTATGTTGTTCTGGAGTCAATTCACCGCACATATCTGGTATGACACCCCGCAATTCCGTGAGAACTTCAAACGCCTATTGGTTCGATGGATTAAGGAACGTCGCAATTCCCCCAGCATCGTGATGTGGGGATTGCAAAATGAGAGCGTCCTTCCGAAGGACTTTGCCGAGGAATGTTGCGACATCATTCGCCAACTTGACCCCACCGCTTCCGTCATGCGTCCTATCACCACATGCAATGGTGGCGAGGGAACCGACTGGAACGTCATACAAAACTGGAGCGGCACGTATGGCGGGTCTGCGGAAAACTATGACCAAGAACTCAAGCTTCCCGAACAACTGCTCAATGGTGAGTATGGAGCATGGCGAACAGTAGACATGCACGGCGAAGCAAAATATAGTGAAGAATCATTCACAAAATTGTTAGAGACGAAAGCACGGTTGGCAGAAAGTATAAAAGATTCCGTTTGTGGCCATTTCCAATGGTTGTTCGCCTCACATGACAACCCTGGCCGAGTGCAACCCGATGGCGCATACCGTAGCATCGACAAGATAGGACCCATCAATTACAAGGGTCTTACCACCATCTGGGAAGAGCCCTCTACTGCCTATTACATGTATCGCCATCGATATGTGCGATCAGATACCATCATCCCCACGGCGGCAAGCCGCAATGTGGACCTTGTGAAAGGAGATGAGGATTGGCACTACCTCTATCGAATCAATTGTGGCGGCGACTGCTATACCGATGAGTATGGCCAGCAATGGCACCAAGATTCCCCCAGATACTGCCATTCATGGGGAAACGATTTTGAGGGCATGAACCCCATTCAAGCAAGCCAACGTCATATCACCGAACAAATACATGGCACAAAATCACAAGAGCTGTTCCAGTATTTCCGTTTCGGTCGTCATCGCCTATGGTACGACTTCGATGTTCCCGAGGGAGACTATCGCATCGAACTATACTTCATAGAGCCTTGGCACGGCAAGGGTGGTGGCGAAAACGATGACTATGAAGGAATGCGTCTCTTTGATGTTGCCGTCAATGGCAAGACTGTCATCGACGACCTCGACCCTTGGGCAGAAGCAGGTTATTGTGGTGCGATGAAACGAATAGTCTACACAAAATCAAAGGATGGCAAATTGCAAATCTCCTTCCCTGAAGTGAAAGCGGGACAAGCCATTATCTGTGGCATTGCCATCGCGACGAAAGCCTCTGTCAACCAAGGTGTGCACGAGTGTCCCCTCAGTTCTTTTTTATGGAAAGCCTGTGACGCAGACACAATTGCCCAATTGCCAAAAGCGTTGCTGCCACAAGACACCGAAGCACGACCTGCCACCGTATATGAGCCCATCAAGTCTGGCACATGGGAAATCAAGCCAGGGTTGGGACAAGAATATGCCATCCGATTCAGGTACAAGAACACAACAGGCCATCCCATCTTAGGACGGATGAAGATTGTGGATTCCAAAAAAACTACGCTCGTAGACCGAGACATCACCTTCCCTCCTACCCCTAATAAATTCAAGATGCTTTCCACCACCACTGGCACCCAAATCAATGCAGGTACCTATCGGTTGACTGTAGAAGGCAAGCAACTCGAATTCCAAAACATGGAGATACAATAACATGAAACTCAACATCATCATCTTCCTCTCTTGGTTTGCCAATATGGTTTTCGCACAAAGAGACCACGATTGGGAAAACCAAAACATCCTACAATACAACCGCGAACCAGCACGGGCAGCATTTTTCGCGTATCAGGAAAAACCAGGCGACCGCCAAATGTCTCTCGATGGCTTGTGGAAATTCCATTGGACAAAGACCCCCGACGAACAACCGCAAGGGTTTCATGAGTTAGGATTTGACGATAGCTCTTGGCAAACGTTTCCCGTCCCAGGCGACTGGGAAATGAATGGATATGGCACCCCCATCTATTGTAGTAGTGGTTATACATTCAAGATAGACCCACCGAGGGTGATGGGCGAACCCAAACCAACCTATACGGCATTTATCGAAAGAAACCCAACTGGTGTATATCGGAGATGGTTTTCCATCCCATCCGATTGGAAAGACCAAGAGATATTCATTCGTTTCGGCGCGGTGAGTAGTGCGTTCTACCTTTGGATCAATGGTCAACGGGTGGGATATTCTCAAGGGAGCATGGAGCCCGCCGAATTTCGCATCACAGATTACTTAACCAAATCGAAGGCAAACCAAATCACCTTACAGGTGTTCAAATATTCCGATGGCAGCTATTTGGAAGACCAAGATATGTGGAGACTCGCTGGCATCCACCGAGGCATCACGCTACTTGGCAAACCCCATATTCACATCCGAGACTTTGGGGTGCGTACCATCCTCGACGACTCATACCAAGATGCCACATTGCTCATTCATCCAGAAATAGCCGTATGGAATGGTCAACGCGGAGAGGGGTATCATATAGAAGCCCGATTGTTTGATGAAAATGGCATCATGGTTCTCGACAGCATCCTCAAACAAGATGCCGTGCCCATGCTCAATCTCGACCACAAAGCGGCTATTATGAATGACCGCACACCACAACGAGGCTATCCTAAATGGGGTTGGCTCACCGCTCATGTCAAGAAACCACATAAATGGTCTGCGGAAACACCTTATTTATATACCTTAAACATGGCTCTTGTTGACCCTGAAGGACGTGTTCTCGAACAAACATCCACCAAAGTAGGATTTCGCAAGTTAGAGATTCGCAACGGTGTCTTCCTCGTCAATGGCATTCCCACAAGACTCAAAGGGGTAAACCGACATGAAATGGATCCCGTCACGGGACATGTCATGACCGAGGAGCGCATGATGAAAGACATCATCCTCATGAAACGTGCCAACATCAATGCCGTGCGCACCTGTCACTACCCTAACACAGAGAGGTGGTATGAGTTATGTGACAGCATCGGGCTGTATGTCATGGACGAGGCAGACATTGAGGAGCATGGGCTACGAGGGCAATTGGCGAGCGACCCGTCATGGGCTGCGGCATGGATAGACCGTACCCAGCGGCTTGTCATTCGTGACCGCAACCATCCCTGTGTGGTGTTTTGGAGCTTGGGCAACGAGGCGGGATGGGGTACCAACTTCGCCATGTCTGCCGCATGGATCCACGAATACGACCCTACCCGATTCGTCCACTACGAGGGGGCGCAGGGCAACCCCGACCCACAAAGCGTAGATGTCATCTCACGCTTTTACCCCCGTACCCAAGACGAATACCTTAACCCAGGGGTGAAGGACAACAATATGGAACGACCTGAGAATGCCCGCTGGGAACGCCTACTCTCCATCGTCAATGACACTACGGACTCCCGTCCCGTCCTAACCAGTGAATATGCCCATGCCATGGGGAACGCCCTTGGCAATCTCCAAGAGTATTGGGACGAGATATATAGCCACCCCCGTATGTTGGGCGGGTTCATTTGGGAATGGGCAGACGAGGGCATTTTCACCACTCGCCAAGGCAAACAGATGGTGGCATACGGTGGAGATTTCGGAGACGAGCCCAACCTCAAGGCATTCTGTGTGAAGGGAATTGTCAGTAGCGACAGGCAGACCACTCCCAAATACGAGGAGGTGAAAGCCGTCTATTCGCCCATCTATTTCTCATACGAGAATGGAAAAGTGAAGCCCCAATTGATGGACATGAACTGCCATTTAGAAAATTATGATATCCGAGAAACCAAATTCAACGGCCTCATAGACGTTTATGTCACATTGAAAAACAAGACGAAATGGGCTGAGGCTGGGCATATTGTCAAGCACCAGCAATTCATCGAAGAAGTAGGAATTAGGAATCACGAAGGAGGAAGTACATCATCCATCAATACTTCAAGACTGTGCGAAAGCGCATTACTTCCTCCATCCTCCATCTTTCATCCTACATCAATGCTCCGTCCTTCATTCTTCCGCGCTCCTACAGATAACGACAAGGGGTTTGGCAACTGGATTGCCAAGGACTGGAAGACCCAACAACTTGACAACCTTCGTGACTCCATCATTTCCCCATGGACGGAAGTGACTTTGCCAGACGGGAGCGTCAAGACAAGTGCCACCATCGCCTATTGTGCTGCCAATGGGTACATCTTAACTGAATACCATTACACCATGACGACAGACGGGGCAATAGATTTCCAAGCCACGTACCAACCATGTGGCTCCCTCCCACCCCTGCCTTGCATGGGAACCACATTCGTCCTGCCCAAGACACTTCGCCAACTCACATATTATGGCAGGGGACCATGGGATAACTACCCCGACCGACACGCCTCCACCACCATCCACGAATGGCAAACCACCGTGGACGAGCAATACGTGCATTACCCACGCCCACAAGACAGCGGCAACCACGATGATGTGGCTTGGCTTGAACTCACCGACAGTCACCACAACGGATGGAGAATAGAATGTGTAGACAAGTCCTTCTCATTCTCTGCCTTACCCTATAGCACACAACACATCTACGAGACTACCCACGACTGCGACTTAGTGACCGACCCTGAACACGTCTACCTCAACATCCATGCCGCCGTGATGGGGCTTGGCAACAGCTCATGCGGGCCAGGTGTGCTGAAAAAGTACACCATCCCCACAAATAAACCACAATCCTTGCATATCAGATGGATACCAATCATTGACAAAAGTTCATAGTTAAAAGTTCATAGTTCATAGTTGGCTGCGCACAAGCAAGCCAAAGACGAAAACTATGAACCATAAACTATGAATTATGAACTATGAACTATGAACTGAACTAAATTCCTGCTCGATGAGTTCTTCCATCCGCCCTTCCTTGGCGTATGGGACAGTATCCACCTGTCGGAAGTTGCTTTGTTTGGGCTGGAGCGAGGGGTCGAAACCGAGGATGTAGCGGGTTGCGATAAGATAGATGATACGTGTTGGCGCAAACCCATAGACCTGATGGCGCAAGATGTGCAGAATACGTTCACGGTCATCGGGTATCTGTCGGCGCATCTCTACATTATTAAATAATCGGCGTACGATCTCCGTGATATAAAGACCAGACTTCATGTAAAGGTCGGCAAATGTCATTTCAGGGTCTTCGAAAATATGGGGATTCTCTTCCTCCAGCATATCCACCATTTTCTTAACCACCCATTTGGGTGTAAATATCTGGTTGGTTTTTTGTGGGGGAATATAGTCGAAGATGTCCTCGGTTTGCGATTCATCGAAATAGTTGGCCAAGTCCTGCCGTTTCTTTCTGAACTCAACTATAGCGTCATCAAACACCACCTCGTCAAACAGATGCCCGTCAAAATGCTCTTTCCTGCCAGTCGTCGCATTGACGTAATCCCCTCCATCCCTAAGGAATCGGAATTCGTCAAGCGTAATGCTGGTGACCTCCTTGAAGACATCATCCTCAATGTTCTTATCAAAACTGTCTAACGAGAGACTACCGTCATCGTATGCCATGATGAAGCTTGGAATGGTTCGTGTGAACCCTCGTAGGTGAGTTCGCACCTCGTCCTCCACATTGTCTTTCCTACGTTCTTCCTTGTCTTTCTCAATTCGTTCAATGACTTCCTTGGGCTTGTTGTTAATGATTTCATCGGTGGCCTCTTTTATGGCATCATTTACACCCTTCATGGCCATCTCTATCTCTTGACGCAAGGTTTCTTCGGCATCATCCATCTCCCTTTCGGTTGTTGCTCTCCGAACAGCCTCTTCATGTTTCACCTTGGCTATCTTGCGCTGTTGTTTAAAGTCGCCCTTTATCTTCTCTATCTTGGTTTCCAGTTCTTTCTGCGACTCCTTAATTAAACGCTTAGTCTGTGCCTTCGTAAGCTCATATTCTTCCGATGCTGGCTTGATGATGTTTTCCTCTATGACTGATTTCAAGTGGTTTTCCACATGGTCGATAGCTGTCAGCACATTGTCCGTACTCTCCGCCACCAACGCTTTTTCATTGGCTTCACTTAATTCTGCAAAAGTCTTATATATCTTGTCACCGAATATATTCTGTTCCCGACAAGAATGATGCTCATTCCTAATCACCATTCTATCATCCCGCCCTGTATTGTCTCGGCGACATCCCCTTCAGGCGAGAGAAGAACTTGCTGAACGAAGGGGTGTCGGCAAAATGGAGGTGGTCGGCAATCTGGGTGATGCTCAATTGGGAGGTTTGCAACAGAAAAGAGGCTTCCATGAGGAGCATCTGGTTAATATAGTCGACAACGGTGCGACCCGTGACCTGACGGACGACACGAGAGAGATAGACGGGGGTGATATGAAGCTTGGAGGCGTAGAACGGGATGTCGTGGTGTTCTACAAAGTAGCGGGGCAGTAGACGGATGAAGCCGATGAAAATTTCCTCCACGCGCTGGGGCGTCTGGCGGTCTACGATGGCGCGCTGCTGTGCGTTCTGC
>JAFYZV010000074.1 GCA_017548525.1 Prevotella sp. | reverse complement strand
GATCTCGTTGCCCGAGTAGTACGGGTTCTGCGCGGACGACCAATAGTAGCCGTAGCTACCAGCGTAGTAGAGGTCGCAGTACCAGCGACAGCCCGCAGCGGGCAAGAAAATGCTGTTGCCATTGATGTTGCTGGTGAATTTCCTGCCGTTCACACCGTTAAGCGTTGTCCATTCGGAGGTGCAATTGTTAAGCAACTCCATCTGCTCATCGTGCGTAGGCATCCGCCAATTGCCGCCCCACTTCACGTGGGCAACGTCGTACTCCGTACCGCTGATGTCTGAGCCAAGACTAACCCATGAACCATTCTGGTAATACTTGTATGTACTCTCATTGTAAACCTCTTTCTCCTCCGTCTCGCCCCAAGCGTAATACCCACCGTATTCCTCGGGCTTGGTGGCTCCCACGTTGCAGCTCGCCCACTTCGTTTTGCTCGGCAAGCCTAAATCCACCGCTTGATGGGTATTGCCCCCATTATCCTGACCCAAGATATAAGTAATCAGCAACGTCACATCCGACACATTCACCTTCCCGTCATCGTTCAAGTCAAACTTGTTGCTCTGCGCACTCGCCCCCATGATTCCCAACCACAGGAACGCAATAAACAAATAAATTCTTTTCATGTTTTACTAAAGTTAATAGTTTTCAAATAATAATGCACAAAAATACAACATATTTTTAACATTATATGTATATTTGCAAACAAAATGTCAATGACTATGAGATTTTGGAAGAAAAAAGACAACGGACCTTATCCCCGCTCATTTGCCAAACGGCTTACATGGCGCATCATGCTTATGCTGCTCGTAGTAATGGGCATTACTTCAGCGATTGTAGTACTCATAGGTGGGAGTATAGCATTGGCGGGCATCTCGTTCTTCTGCGATAGTCGGTTGGATTATAAAGCCAAGAGTGTGGAGCAAACTCTGTCAGAGGTCTATGTGGCTACCGTCAATACGATACCCGACATTGAGGGCAACCTTCAACGACCAGACCGTATGCGTGGCATCATGAAGCGAGTCGTGGAACTGAATCCCCATATCCGTAGTTGTGGCATCAGTTTCCGAGAGGGCTATTATCCGCAGAAGGGTCGCTGGTTTTGTCCGTATGCCCAACGTAGCGACAACGACAGCATCGTAATCATGAACACCATCGGCGGACAGGAGCAGGACTATCTGCACGAAGATTGGTTTCAAGAAGCCATGAAGGCCAAGGAGGGCTATTGGTCGAAACCGTTCTTTGACGGCAATGACAAGACGACACCATTAGTGGCATACTTGGCACCTATCCGTGACGAGCGCGGCAGCACAGTGGCTGTGTTAGGTGTAGACATATCGCTTGAAATGTTGGCAAACAACATTTCGGAGAAAGACACTCTCAAAATGGATAGTACGAAGAAATGGTCGGCAGAGAAAGAAGTATATTATTTCATTGCCGACTCGTCAGGCACTTTCTTGGTACATCCTGACAAGGAGCGCATCATCCGTCAGAATTTCCTCGATGTTGTTAAGCCGTCAGAAGACTATCCTGACAACGATGTAGGCAACAAGATACTGAAGGACAACGAATCTGATTTCCAGAAAAATGGTAAAGACATAGATGCCCTCATCATTGACGACGAGGAAGTAACTGTAACCTACACCTCCTTAGAGCATACACCTTGGAAGATGGTGTTTGTACTCCCCACATTCTTCCTTGAGTTGGCGGGTTATATTGTTGGAGGATTGATGCTGTTTTTCATCTTGATAGGACTGATTGTGGTATTCTTTGTCGGTCGTAGAGGTATCAAGAAGAGTTCTCAACCTTTGAAACAATTGGCTGCTTCTGCCAATGAGGTGGCAAAGGGAAACTTCGATACACACCTGCCCGACATCAAGAGTCGTGACGAGATACACCAATTGCGTGACTCGTTTGACAACATGCAGCATTCTCTGAATCGCTATATTAGTGAATTGCGTGACACCACCGCACAGAAAGCCTCGATGGAAAGCGAGCTGAAGATTGCCCATGACATTCAGATGGACATGTTGCCCAAGACATTCCCACCTTATCCAGAACGTGAAGACATCGACATCTACGGTTCGCTGACACCAGCCAAGGCGGTGGGTGGCGACCTCTTCGACTTCCATCTCCACGACAACCAACTATTCTTCTGCATAGGCGACGTGTCTGGGAAGGGTGTCCCATCCTCGTTGTTCATGGCTGTCACCCGTTCCTTGTTCCGTAACATCTCAGCTCATGTGGCATTTCCCGAGCGAATCATGTTTACGCTCAATAACGCATTGACCGATAGTAACGAGGCCAACATGTTTGTTACACTCTTTACAGGTGTACTCGACCTCACCACAGGACATCTGCGCTATTGCAATGCGGGCCACAATTCACCATTGCTCGTAGGTCGCGATGTGGGTGAACTGCCCTGTCTACCCAATCTGCCGTTGGGCATTGTGGCGGATTTCCAATTCAAGGCACAAGAGACGGATATTGACCCACAGACCACCATCTTCCTTTTCACCGATGGATTGTCGGAGGCAGAGGATGAGTATCATGCACAATTTGGTGATAAGCGCATTCATCAAGTAGCCACGCGACTACTCTCCCGTCGTCAGCATCAACCCCAAGAACTCATCCAACAGATGATACAAGAGGTACATGATTTTGTGGGTGGTGCCGAACAGAGTGATGACCTCACGATGCTCGCCGTGCAATATAAGCCTAATGGATGACTATTTTTCTTTTATTTTATTTACTTTTGCAAACAGAAACAATCAAAACCATAACGACTATGAAACGATTAACAACAATGATTCTGACCATCGCTTGGATGGCAACCATGGGAGTATCGGCTGCCAACTTCGGGGCAAAAACCGATACTTCTATTGTCAAGAAGTACCAAGACTCGCTGGCTTTTTACAAGGCACGTTATGACAGCGTGGTGAACGCCAATGCGCAATTGGGTTACAGCAAACCCAACTCGAAACTGTACCAGTTGTTCTCTCCCGTGCTTTATTACAACGGAGTGACAAAGTATTTGTTCGCGTTCAACACGCTGGATGTGGAGGAGAATGCTGTCAACGAGACACTTGCCAACATTTATATGAGACGACCTGACCTCGTAAGAGGTACCGTGGCGCAATTGGAAAGTACCAGCCTTCCCACCCCAACGGTCAGCATGACCCCATCCGTTGCCTCTACTATCTCGGAGATGAGCAATGAGGCACCCATCGATGCCGACCCCGAACCTGTGGAAGTAGTGGTGGAGAAACCGAAGTTCTGGACATTCAAGGGGGACGGTTTCTTGCAATTCCTGCAAAACTATGTCTCGGGCAACTGGTATAAGGGTGGCGAGAGTAACTACTCATTGTTGTCAAGCTTGACCCTTGAAGCCAATTACGACAACAAGAACAAGTGGAAATGGGACAATAAGTTGGAGATGAAACTTGGATTCCTGACCTCTCGTTCTGATACCGTCAACAAATTCAAGTCTAATGAAGACCTTATCCGTTTGACAAGCAAGGTGGGTTTGCAAGCCACCAAGCATTGGTACTACACCTTGCAGATGATTGCCCAGACACAATTCACACGCGGTTTGAAAGTGAATGACCGCCGCACCTATTCAGACTTCACTTCTCCCTTTGACCTCAAAATGGGTCTTGGTATGGATTACAAGATAGAATGGTTGAACAAGAAGCTCACGGGAACAGCCAATATCTCCCCGCTCGCCGTGAACTACCGCTATGTGGATCGTCGCTTCTTCGACAACAACAATGGCAAATTTTCGTGGTTCCCGTCGCGCCATGGTATTGATGAAGGCAAGCACCATTACACCGACTTCGGTTCGCAGTTCACGATAGACATCACGTGGATATTGGCAGAAAACGTGAAATGGAAGAGCCGCATGTATGGGTTCACCAGCTATAAGCGCGTGGAATATGAATGGGAAAACACGTTTACTTTCCAGTTCAACAAGTACATCTCCACCAACATCTTCGTCTATCCGCGCTTCGATGACAACCGCGCACGTGACGACCATCATGGCTACTGGATGTTCAAGGAGTATTGCTCCATCGGATTCAACTATAGCTTCTAAAATTGTTGAGTGTTTAATGTTGAGTGTTTAGTGAAAAATGTGATACTCTACACTAAACACTCAACATTCATCTACTATGAAAAACCTACAACGATACCCTTTGCCAAGGGTTGGTGTCATGCTGATTCTTGGTATTGTGTTTGGTGATTATTTCGCCAATGTTCCTTCATGGATATGGCTCACGTGTGCATCGGTGTGTGTCATCGTTGCCATTGGGATGAAACGCTACCGCTCGTCAATCCTCATCCTTTGCGCCACTTTCTTCTTGGGTGCATGGCTCATAGGAAATGAAGAATGTAGAATGAAGAATGAAGTATCATTCAATAGGAAACCAATGGCGCAAGCCGATTCTTCCTCTTTCATTCTTCACTCTTCTTTTTCATTTCAAGGAATCATCGCCAGCAAACCCGTAGTGAAAGGAAAGGTGACACAATTTGACTTGTTGGTGGTGGGTAAAGGAAAACCAATCAAATTGCGGGCTTCAATCTTGCGGGACACCCTCTCCGACAAAGACAAAGCTTTGGCTTTGGGACAGGGCATCATGGCTCATTCCCGTATCAAACCCATAGAAAACCATCGTTCTTCCATGGGATTTGACTATGCACGATGGGCACAAGTGCATGGATATGTCGGGCAGACATTCATCACTCCCCAAGAATGGGAGCCAAGTATAGTTTCCCTTTCCTCCATATCATGGTTTCAACGGACACAACTCGCCGCTATGAAATGGCGGGAAAGTATCATCCAACGTATGCCCACATCGGCAGACGGCTCGCCTACACGCTCCATCATCGTTGCTATGGCATTGGGAGAAAAGGGAACATTGAGCCAAGAGACGAAGGAATTGTACTCTGATACGGGTGCATCGCATGTGCTCGCCCTCTCGGGTATTCATTTAAGCATACTCTTCGGCATCTTGCTCTTCGCCGCATCACGTCGTAAGAGAAGTGTTATATGGCAATCGTTCCTTCTCACCACCGTATGGTTATACGTGGTGTTAACGGGTATGTCACCCTCTATCATCCGTTCGGCAACCATGCTTTCCTTATATGGTTTGATGGCTTTATCCCATCGACATACCACATCGCTTAACACACTTGCCTTTGCCGCTATAATTATGCTCGTCATCAATCCGCTCACTCTATGGGATGTGGGATTCCAAATGTCATTCCTCTCCGTGGCTTCCATTGTTATGGCATTGCAATGGTTGGAACATCGGGGTATCAACTTTCATTCCCTTGGGAAAAAGATAATGACGGTGTTCTTTGTCATTCCCATCGCAGCCCAACTCGCCACGTTCCCACTTGTAATGTATTATTTCGAGAGTTTCCCTTGCCTGTTCCTTCTTACCAACTTCATCGTCATCCCCATGGCTTACATCGTGTTATACGGCATGGTGGCATGGATCATCTTATTGCCTTTCCCATCCATCAACACTATCGTTTTCCATATCATAGAACAAGTTGTTGATTGGGGAAATACCGCATTGTATTCCATTGCTTCCCTACCCTATTCATCCATCACCAATATCCACATTTCCCCCTTACAGGTATGCCTCATCTATATCCTCATCATCTGCCTCCTCGCCATCATCCATCGTTTGACGAAAGCACATTTCCAAGCAAGGTTCTTGCAAATAAACCATATTGAATGAGAAAGAATCCATGGAATCCCATCCATGATAAAAAGAGAATGGAGTAACCTATGGAATCGCTATCTTATTCTACCACTAAACCTGTTCGCATGACATCGTCGTAAAGCGGGGAATGGCTATCTTCCTCCATGAGAACAGGCTCGATGAGCGTACTTACTTTTCTCACATCATGCCATAGGCTCTTCGTCCATTTCCACCAGTTATCTCCAAACGATGGAACGATAACCGCTACGTCAATGTCACTCCCTGGTCGTGCATATCCTTTTGAGTAAGAGCCAAACAAATATACTTTAGCCTTCCCATCAAAATGTGGCGCAATCACTCGTTTATATTGGCGGACGAGTTCGAGAGCTTGTTTTTGATCCATTGTTGTAGTTTTATGGTTTCATCTATGATATTCCGACATGTTTCCTTGGTTAGAAGTCGCGCAAGCTGTTCCTTGTATTCCAGGTATCTTGCTTGTATATTCATCGGTATGAGTGTTTCTATCAAATCCATCTGTTCTTCATCCATCAAGATATCAATCCCCGAACCTTCAGAGAGTCGAGTTAAGTTATGGGTATATGGAGGCTCTGATTCTTGAGTATAACACCAATAAGCTTTCAATGTTTTCTCTATCACTTGGTGACACATAAAAGCAACATAAAGCCATCGTCCTCCGTTGTAAAGAGTTTCGGCTGTTTCTAAATCGTAATCAGCAATATCTATCCAATATGTCACTTTTTCATTCATCATCATGTTCTCTTATATTGGTATCGTATGCAAAGATACACTTTTTTCAACAACCATCAAACTTTCACAAAAAAAGGTATATTAACTTCTATGACCTTTTTGTCTTTTTGAATCAATACCCCATATACTATCTTATGTTTGTAACTGGTTTTCTAATCTTCCACCCCAACGCTGCTACTGTCATACTCACGATGGGCGATAGCAGATTGAAGAAACAATAGGGGAGGTAGGTGATTGTCGCTACACCCAAGACGGTGCTTTGTGTAAGACCGCACGTGTTCCACGGCACCAATACGGAGGTCACCGTGCCACCATCCTCGCAACTCCTACTGAGCAGTCGCGACTCATATCCCCGCTTGCGATATTCCTCCTTGAACATCGAACTCGTCAAGATAATCGACAAGAACTGGTCTGCTGTGGTGACATTGAGGAAGATGCCACTCATTACTGTCGATGCCACCAACGAGAACGTACCGCGTACCAAACGCAGCAAATAAGACATGATGTCACGCAAAAGACCCGTAGCAGTAAGTGCGCCAGCAAACACTTGGGCACAAATAATGAGCCAGATGGTGGGCATCATGCCACCCATACCACGTGTCCTCACCAACTCGTCTAACACGGGAACACCCGTGGCAATGCCCGTCGAGTCGTAACAGGCACGGATAATGCCTTCATAAAGTGCCAATCTGCCTTGCCCTCTCCCCATAGCCGCTATCTCCTGCACTCGCTCAGGTTGACACACCAATGCCACTACGGAAGCAATGAGGACGGCTAAGAACAACACCACCAACGACGGCCACCGCCGAGCAATCATCACACCTATCGCCACGGGAACGAGCAAGAGCCACGGCGATATGTGGAACGTGCGACCCAAGCCCTCCGTGAACATCTCCACACTGCCCATACCCGTGACATCCATCGACAATCCTTCCACGAAAAAGATGGCAAGTGCTATGAAAAAAGCGGGAATGGTGGTATACATCATGTATCGGATATGGGTGAAGAGAGGCGTTCCCACCACACTCGATGCCAACACGGTGGTGTCTGACAACGGCGAGAGCTTGTCGCCGAAATACGCACCGCTGATGATGCTTCCCGCAATCCACCCATCGGAGAATCCCAATGCCTTACCAATCCCCATCAAGGCGACACCGATTGTAGCCACCGTTGTCCACGACGATCCAATCAACAGGCTCACGATAGCGCATAATACACAACTACTCACCAAGAACCATTGGGGGTGTAACACTTGCATCCCGTAATAAATCATCGTAGGAACAATGCCCGACACCATCCACGTACCACTAATTGCGCCGATGAGCAAGAGAATGATGATGGAAGGAGTACAACTCGCCACCTTTTCGGTTATTTCCTTTTCGAGGGAATCCCAACGCAACCTTTTCATCAGCCAGCCAATCAATACACACACGCCTGAGGCGATGATGAGCGACACCTGGCTGGCACCGTCCAATGTGGCATTGCCGAACACGCTGATGCAACACACCAGCAACAATATCAATACGATGAAAGGAACGAATGCAAGCATACGGGTGCTATAGAACAAAAAGTATCATGAATTGAAATGGTTGAACCCATTGAGGAAGTCCCTCGCCGCCATACGCTTTTTTCCTGCCATCTGGAGATGGAGAATTTCCAACCAATAATCAGCGGTGGCGACATAAAGGCGTTTACGCTCGGCACGGAATGTTCCTGGTGGGTCTTGGCAGGGGTCGTCAGTCTTAGCTGCTTGGTAGATGTTGAAAGTGAACTCCTGTCCGTTGGAAGCCACATATTTAGTCCATGCCGTAGGAATGGGGCTAAGTCCACGGATGAAGTCATAGACTTTCTTGCAGGGCTGATTCCACTGGATTTTGCAAGTATCCTTGAAAATCTTCGGAGCGAGAGTCACCGCATCGCCAAGTTCCATTTGTGAAACGGTTTCCACTTTCCCATCGCCTTGCAAGATTATATCTATCGTCTCCTTGGCAACATCTGCACCAAGTTGCATCAAGTGATCATAGACATATTCCACGTCGACATCATCGGGAATGTCAAACTCTCGTTGCATAATGATGCGCCCCGTATCTATTTCATGATCGAGAAAGAACGTGGTAACACCCGTCCGTGTTTCCCCGTTAATGATTGCCCAATTGATTGGAGCGGCACCACGGTATTGCGGAAGAAGCGAGGCGTGAACATTGAACGTACCGAAACGGGGCATCGCCCATACTACCTCAGGCAACATCCGATATGCCACCACAACTTGCAGGTCGGCATCGAATGAACGCAACAGCTCAATGAATACGGGGTCTTTCATCTTCTCGGGTTGCAACACGGGCAACCCGACAGACAAGGCATATTCCTTCACGGCGGGCGCACGGAGTACAGACCCATGCCTACCCACGGGCTTGTCGGGTTGTGTTACCACAGCCACAACTTGATATTCACCCTCCACCAACGCCTTGAGTGTTCCCACGGCAAACTCCGGCGTTCCCATAAACACAATGCGTAAATCTTCCTTTCTCATCTCTTCAACATTTTCATGAATTTACCTTTCGATTTCACTATATTCAATCTTAAAGTACAACTATCGCCCTGTACTCCCATTTCATTTCAACCCAAAGAGGAACTTTGTCACCTTATACCTATTCAACACCCATCGATTGAGCAGAATAGGCATCGACAAACCCAATGACGTAGCAAAGACAAAACCCAAGAGGAAAACGGCAATTTGTCCACCATCGACAAACAACGCCATCTTATGCATCACAGCCTTTGCGAATCCCTCAAACATGGTGTGGAATAAATATATCACATATGAAGCCGATGAAATCAACATCAAACAAGATATGGTCGCCTTACTTCCTTTTTGGGCAATATACTTTGAAAGTGACACCATGAAGGCTATGCCGACGAAAGCGATTATGAACTTATACGGATATAATTCTATCGGATAGGCGGCATAAAGCAATTCAACCACCATGAACACCACAAAATAAACGCCCAACGGAATCCGCCGCAAAGAGGCAAAACTATCTTTATAATCAGACGCTATCACACCCAACATGAAATACACAAACATCTTCTTGGTTTGGGTAAAGCAGAAAAAGTCCGTTTCGGGCAAAGGAATGATATGGGCAACAAGCGTGATAAAAAAAAGTACCAACCGTTGTTGTTTGGTCTTGCACATAGGAACGATGGCAAACATACACCACAAAGACCATACGAACCACAAATAAAAACCCGCCTCAGGACGGTAAAACATCCTAAGGTAAGACCACAGGGTGACAGGGTTGCTTACGTATGCAAAACCTTGAAACAACAACTTGACGGTTATCACGATAAACGACACCACAAAATAGGGAATCATCAACCGCCTGAATTTCTTCCATAAGAAATCCCCATAACCATTCCTTACGCCAGTTAACGAATAAAGATAGCCACTTGCATACATAAACAAAGGGATGTGGAACGTGTATATTCCAAACACCGTCTTCTGATACCAAATAGGAAAATCAAGCTGGTTATAATGCCCAATGACAACAAGGATGATGGAAAGTGCCTTGGCAACATCAAGATAGACCAAACGTTTCATTGTACGCCAGACTGTTTATACTTGCCTTCATTGATGACAAGAGCCAGCAAAATCATCAACATCAACCCTTGCGCTTGCACAAAGGTGTTGGCGGTGGTTGACTCTATGAGCATGTAGATGATGATGAGCAAACCTATCTTGTAGAGCCTTGCATCCCCATTGTTGGCGAAATTCCTTTTCAACAACTGGTAAATCCACCACCAAAAATACAAAAACAAGCAAATGCCCACAATCCCAAACTGGGCCAAATCGGGATAGAAGGCATCACAGATGAAATTGCCATACTCGGGCGAAAGACCAAATACCTCGTCGAGATGATAATTATAATATATGGGTGAGTAGTTGATGGCCGAGCCATAATCGGCATACGTGCCAAACCCAGGGCCGAAAGGAAAATAGTCAAAGAGTATATGGGGCATCGTGAGATAGAGCATAGCACGCGCCGCACTATCAAGTGAACCCTCCCGATAGGGATTGAGGAAGTAAAAATCAATCTTCTCCTTGGCAAAATAAAACATGACTCCCAATGCAACAAGCATCACCAAGGTATTACGGACATTGAACTTAAAGCGCAATTTCTGCTTGAAAAACAACATCACAAATACATACACGATAAAAAATCCCACGGCTTTCATCCTGAGAGACAACAGACCGACGGCAAGGATTGCAATGGAAATATAGGTATTCCGCTTGGTTGGCTTGGCTAAAAACTGGTAATAAAGTGCAAGACACGTCATCGTCATGGCAAAAAAAGCGGGATGTCGAAAGAATGCCACACCCTCGAAATAGCCCATGACCACTATCGCCAAACACGACACAGACACGACAAACACCAATTTGGTCAACCTTTGCTTACACCCTCTATCTAAACAAATATCTATTAGACACACAGAGAAGAAGGTGAGAAAAGGCTTGATGTGTATGATGAAACTTGTTGTGATACTATTTGGGTTGATGGATAAAATCCACGAATAGACATAATAGAAGAACAACACACCGACAACAACGTAAAAAGCATGGAGCATTTTTGCCCCAAATTCCTGTCCATCTATCAGTATAATCAACAAATATCCCAACAACAATGCACATACTATCTCATCAGTATATGAGAATCCAAAGGATGCTAATAGCTCATATAAGAACAAGCATAGTATGATGCACAACACTAAAAAAAGTTCCGAAAAGATGGATGTGCGCTTATATTTCTGAATCGCCATCTTTATCTTATTTCAATTGTGTTCACAAACATTTGCGCAAAGTTCTACATTTTTTTCCAATTATGCAAAAAAAACTTGAAAAACTTACCCAACGGCAAGCTTTTCAAGTTTGAAGGTTACTTCTGTACGAATTAACCAATTACTCCTCTGGAGCCTTGTCTATCAAGTCCATGAATTGGTCAAGTTTCGGAGTGATGATGATTTGTGTACGGCGATTGCGTTGCTTACCCACATCCGTATTGTTGTCGGCAATGGGATTATACTCACCACGTCCGCCGGCCGTCAGACGCTTGGGATCCACACCATAGCGGTTTTGGAGATACTGAACCACCGAAGAGGCACGGAGACAAGAGAGGTCCCAGTTGTTGCGAATGTTCTCGCGCTTGATGGGTACGTCGTCGGTATTGCCCTCAATCAGCACGTCATAATCCTTGTAGTCCATGATGATCTTGGCTATCTTGGAAAGTGTCTCCTCGGCACGGTCATTGATTTCATACGACCCACTCCGATAAAGCATGTTGTCTGCCAATGAGATGTAGACCACGCCCTTCAGCACCTGCACGTCCACTTCCTTCAACTCCTCCTTGCTCAATGAGCGGGTGAGGTTGTTGGTCAGCACCATATTCAAGGAGTCAGACTTCGACTTGACCTCGACGAGGTGGCGGATATACTGGTTCGACTCATTAATCTGGTCCACCAGTTTCTCAATGCTCACATTGTTCTGCGTGGTGTTGGTCAAACTCTTGTCGAGTGACTTCTGCAAAGAGGCATAGTCTTTCTTTTGCTCTTGCAACTGCTCGCGGGCGAGAGCCAACTGGTCTTCAAGTGAAGACACACGCTCTTGGGCGGCGGCAAGCTGTTCCTTCGTGTTCTGCCAACTACTCTGCAAATACTTGTTTTCCGACTGGCAATTCACCAAATCCTTCTTACTTGCGCAACTTACCACCAACAGACATGCCGTGATGGCAAGAATAAAATGGGTTAATTTTCTCATAATCGTTTGTCTTGGTTATTAATTGTTATCTTTTTCAACGGCCAAAATTAAGCCTTATTTTTCATATTTGACGGATTTACATGGAAAAAGTCAATGGAATTTGCGTTTTTTAGGTATTTGCGCGAATTGTTTTTGAGATTTTAATAAAATGCACCAATTATGCCCAAAGTATGAAAAATATGGAAAAACTTGTCATTATGTCAGAGGAAATGATTACTTTTGCAACGTTTTGACAAAATTTTCTTATAAATACAAACAAACAACAAACAAAAATGAAGAAACAATTACAAGTAGCGACGTTGGCCCTGCTGATGGCTGTCTTCAGCAGTACGGCTGCCATGGGGCAACAAAAGAGTGACACAGACACCGACTGGATGAAAGACCTCACCAGCCGAATTACGCTCAACGGATATGCCCAAGGGGGCTATTCCTGGCAAGATGCCAACGGAAAACAGAGAAATGACTTTAACCTTAAACGTACATTACTATGGGCGAAAGCCCGCATCACCGACCGCTGGTCATTCCTTTTCATGCACGATTTCTCCAGTGTGGTGCAAGAATTTTACACAGATTACCGTCTCTCTAACGACAATGCGCTGACTATCCGCGTCGGACAATTCAAGAATTCCTATTCATTGGAAAACCCATTGTCGCCAGTAGTCCTGGAACTCATCGATGTTTGCTCGCAACCCGTGACCTATCTATCAGGATGCGGAAGCGACCCCAAGCATGGCCTCAACTATGGTCGTGATATGGGAGCGATGATTTACGGAGAGCTTTTCAACGATTTCCTACATTACGAACTGGCGGTGATGAACGGTCAAGGTGTGAACCGTCGCGACGGAAACAACAAGAAAGACCTCATCGCTAAAGTCGATATCCGACCCATCGACGGCTTGCGCCTCGTGGCATCGGGACAGAAAGGCTACGGACACGCTATCAGCACGGCGCCATGGAATCCCGACATCCAAAAGGAAGATGACTATGTTCGCGACCGTTATAGCGTGGGAGCGGAATACAAGGTAGGCAGCTACGCCCCCGGGAAATACAAGGAAGCACGCCCCATCAGCATCCGCGCCGAATGGCTCGGCGGCAAGGACGGCGAGGTGGGTAGCCGTGGTGGCTATGTGACGGCAGCCATTCCCTTGGTGAATGGTATCGACTTGGTGGCAAGTGGTGACACTTTCGACCGCAACACCAAGGTAGACGGCTGGGCACAAACGAATGCCACCATCGGTCTTCAGTATTGGTATTATAAGAAGTGCAGACTACAATTACAATACACCCGTTGCTTTTGTGGCGACCAAATAGGCAAGGATTACAACTGGCTACAAGCCCAAATACAAGTGGCCTTCTAAATAAAACACATAGACAATTATAATTATGATTATAAAGATTCTCCTTACCCTGATCTTCCTGGCTGTCTCGGTAGGTGTGGGCGTATATTCGCGCAAACAAGCCAGGTCGGTAGATGGTTTTGTACTCGGAGGACGTGCCGTAGGGCCATGGCTCACGGCTTTCGCCTTTGGAACAAGTTATTTCTCGGCAGTAGTCTTCGTGGGATATGCCGGACAATTCGGTTGGAAATATGGACTCTCATCCACGTGGATTGGTGTGGGCAATGCTGTCATCGGCTCGCTCTTGGCATGGATTATCTTAGGAAGGCGCACCAAGCTGATGACACAACACATCGATAGCCGTACCATGCCCGACTTCTTCGGCACTCGCTATGCCGACCAAGGGCTGCGCGTGGTGGCTTCCATCATCGCCTTCGTGTTCCTCATCCCCTATACGGCGGGCGTTTACAAAGGCATTTCCACCCTCTTTGAGATGGGATTTGGCATCCCATACGAATATTGCGTGGTCATCATGGCAATCTTGACCGCCGTGTACGTCATCCTCGGAGGATATAAGGCGACGGCCATGAACGACTTTATCCAAGGTGTCATCATGCTCTTCGGCATCGTGACGGTCATTGCCGCCGTGATCAACTCACAAGGTGGATTGGCAACAGCCATCAGCAAGATGGCAGAATTGCCTTCCGACACCGACCCCTCCGCAAATGGTGGTTTCGCCTCTTTATTTGGTCCTGATCCGTGGAACCTGTTAGGAGTCGTCATCCTCACGTCTCTCGGCACATGGGGCCTACCGCAAATGGTGGGTAAGTTTTACTCCATCACCGACGAGAAAGCCATCCATCGTGGCACGGTTATCTCCACGCTCTTCGCTTTCATCGTGGCGGGCGGATGTTATTTCCTCGGTGGTTTCGGACGCCTCTTTGGTATGCCTCCCATCCTTCCCAATGGTCGTTTAGACTTCGATAGCATCGTACCATCCATGTTGGTGACATTGCCCGACTTCATCATTGCCCTCGTGGTATTGCTCGTGTTGTCGGCATCCATGTCCACCTTGGCATCGTTGGTGTTGACATCCTCATCCACCATGACGCTCGACCTCATCTATCGCGATAAGAAATCCGAGCCAGGAGAGGTGGAGGAAGGAAGCATCGACGACATCGTGGCGGAGAAGATTGAGCGTCGCAAGGTGGTGGTGATGCGCGTACTCATCGTGTTCTTCATCGTCATATCGCTCATGATTGCCTTGAATCCCCCAACGTTCATTGCCCAGCTTATGGGTATCTCGTGGGGAGCCTTGGCGGGCGCGTTCCTCGCACCGTTCATGTTGGGACTCTATTGGCGCAACACCACTACCGCCTCCGTGTGGGCTTGCTTCACGTGGGGCGTGGGAATCACGGTCGTCAACATGCTTTTGGGCAACCCCATCAACCCTATCAATTGCGGTGCTATCGCCATGGTAGGTGGTTTCGTGGTGGTATGGCTCTTCAGCCTCTTCACCAAGAAGATGCCACAAAAGGTAGTAGACCAAATCTTTGAATGTTATGCGAAATAACAGATAATTACCATAACTGTAAAAATACCTACATACAAAGTGATAACCTTGCCAACTTAGGACAATCCGATAGTTGGCAAGGTTATCTTTTTTATCGGAAAAATAGGGTGCTTTCTACCTCTTGTCAATTAAAATGCGTATTTTTGCACTCACAAAACAAATACAGTGAGATTATGAGACTTTTACCCTTGCAAGCCGTGAACGACACCATCCCCAACATCCAGAAGGCGGTGGCGAATGTGGCGCAAGACATCCAACAGGGCAATATCAGCATCAACCAACTATGGGACCAGCTCTTGGCGTGGTCATTCGATGTAGGCAAGCACATCCTGAGTGCCATCATCATCTACATCATCGGCCATTACGTCATCAAGTTGCTCAACTATCTGCTGGCGCGATTGCTCGAAAGGCGGAAAGTGGAGATTTCCGTGCAGACCTTCGTCAAGAGCTTCGTCAGCATCCTGCTCAAAATCCTGTTGATTGTCACCGTCGTGGGCGCATTGGGAGTCAACACAACCAGTTTCGCGGCACTCCTCGCCTCATTCGGTGTCGCCGTGGGTATGGCATTGAGCGGCAACCTACAGAACTTCGCGGGAGGTATCGTCATCCTCTTCCTCAAGCCTTACAAGGTGGGCGACTGGATTGAGGCGCAAGGAACGGGTGGCACGGTGAAGTCCATCCAAATCTTCCACACCATCCTTCAGACCGCCGACGGCAAGCTCATCCACCTGCCCAATGGCGCGATGAGCAGCGGTTCCATCACCAATTTCACGCAGACACCCACCCGCCTCGTGGAATGGACGCTATCCGTGGAATATGGCGAGGACATCGAGCGGGTGCGACAGGCTGCACTTGACGTGGCGACGGCAGACGCGAGAGTGCTGAAAGACCCTGCCCCCGTGGTGTGGCTCAGCCAACTGTCCGATAGTTCGGTGGATGTCATCGTGCGCGTGTGGGTCAACAATGCCGACTTCTGGAACGTGAAGTTCGAACTGACCGAGCGATTCTACAACGCATTCAACGAGCAGGGCATCAACTTCCCCTTCCCGCAACTCACCATCCACCAAGACCCTCCTGCACCCAACTCGCGGGGTTGAGGTGATGCCGTTTGATGTCATTCCCAACAAATCATGATAACATATATGAAATGACTATTCACATATCCTCCATTGACAAACCTATTTGAGTAACGGTGTATCTTGACAACTCCTTGTTCAGCGTTGCCGTTTTTTCTGCCAGTTTGTCTGGAGTATGCCCAACTCCTTTTCCCTGTCATAGAATTTCATATCTGATACTGATTTATTTAATGCGGATTAAGTTAATGTCGGTTGCAAAAATGACGAAAATGGATGAGAAAACAAAATAATTATCCAAAAAGGATTATCCAAAAAGGATAAATATACGGAAGACAAACATATCATCTACGCCCCGCAAACCATATATTTCCAACAAGCAAACGCCACTTTGCCACATTGCCACTTTGCCACTTTGCCACATTAAGGTTTTTTGAGATACATGTCAACGTTTTCAGATGTGACTTGTGACTTTGTGACATGTCACATTAGTACCTTTAAACATGTTGATAGGATGCGGATATATAATACCTATATAAAT